>SLRT01000133.1 GCA_007130825.1 Syntrophomonadaceae bacterium
CAAGCTTTTTGGACTTGTTGATCAGGATACAGATCCTCTATCCGCACAGAACCCCCTTCTTTTCAGCGCTGGTCCCTTAGCCGGAACACTTTTCCCTGGCGGTGCGCGTTTTAATGTTTCAGCCAAATCGCCGCATACAGGGATACTCGGTGATGCCAATGCAGGTGGGTTTTTTGGTCCAGAACTGAAGTTTGCCGGTTATGATCAACTTATAATAAGCGGATCCAGTGATCAGCCCGTTTACCTCTTAATCAGTAATGACAGGGTTGAGATTCGGCCGGCAAATCATCTTTGGGGTAAAGATGTGTGGGAGACAGATAACGCATTGCGCGAGGAGTTGGCAGATAACCGCTTGCAGATAGCCTGTATTGGGCCGGCTGCAGAGAACGGTGTAACCTTTGCCGGAATCTTTGTCAACCTGGTGCGGCCTGCAGCCCGTACGGGAATGGGGACGGTGATGGGGGCAAAGAACCTCAAAGCTGTGGTTGTGCGCGGTCGGGGTTGTATTCACATATACAACCGTGAACGTTTTCTAAAATTGCTTGGGAAGATCGATGAAAAGATTTATAACCATCCCGAATACCAAACCCGGTCCATGATGGGAACTACGAAACTAGTTAATGCTTTAAATAAATTAGGATGTCTGGCTACTAAACATTTTCTCCAGGGGGATTTCGCTGATACAGAAGCAGTAAGTGGTGAACAATTAGCAAAGACATTTAAAATTAAATCCAAAGCCTGCTTTGCCTGCACGATTCCCTGCAGCCGCTTCTTCCGTATCACCTCCGGTCCATATGCAGGACTTGCTTCGGAAGGGCCCGAATTTGAAGGTTTGGCTGGTTTTGCCTCCAGGGTTGGTTGCAATGATTTAGGGTTTGCTTTGCAGGGGATCGATGATTGCAACAGGTTAGGAATTGATGTAATCACCGCTTCTGAATGTATATCTTTTGTCATGGAATGCTATGAAAAGGGGTTGTTAAGTCGAGATGAGTTAGATGGCCTGGAACCCCGCTGGGGGGATCCGAAGGTTGTTCGTGAGTTGCTCCGTAAAATTGTTTACCGCGAAGGTATTGGAGATCTTTTGGCCAGGGGAGTGCGGCATGCAGCTCTAAAACTGGGACGCGGTACAGAGAGTTTGGCCATGCATATTAAGGGCCTGGAGGTGTTTCAAGCTGATCCCCGGGGACTTAAGGGTTATGCTTTGGGATATGCCCTGGCCAGCAGGGGTGGTGATCATCTTCGTTCCGAACCCTCTTTTGAATTTTCCAATGATCCGGATGAAGGTATGCGGCGTTATGGAGCCAAAGAATCTGCTTACCGCTTGGAATATAAGGGCAAAGGCCGGCTGGTAAAACACTATGAAGAATGGAGTGCTCTTTCAGATTGCCTGAGTGCTTGTAAAAATACGATTGTGAATATGGAAATCATCGACTTTGAAGAAAGTGCAGCTTTGTTGGAGGCATTAAGCGGTATTGCATTCACTGCGGAAGGGGTGCAACAAGCCTGTGAGCGAGTAATAAACTTGGAGAGAGCATTTATTGTAAGGGAAGGAATAAGACGTAGTGATGATACTTTGCCGGAACGTTTCCTTAAGGAGCCGCTACCCGGAGATCATCCTTCCCAGGGTAGCGTCGTTGAACTTGATGCCATGTTGGATGAATATTATGAGGCACGGGGATGGGATATTTCAACGGGCATTCCCAATAGAAATACTTTAACACGTTTGGATTTGGATGACGTAGCTCAAGTATTACTTGATTTGGGCATACCCTTGACTTGAATTCCAGGCAATAATTACGTTAATTATAAATATTAAGTATTCTATAATTTAACGAAAATATAAAGGGAAAGAGGAAAGCTAAATTATGATTGCAGAAAGTGGATATCCATTTTACGGTCAGTATATAGGGGTATTGGTTTTCAATGGTAATTCGCCTCGCGTTCCCGGAGATCCGGGACATGCAGATACCTTTCCTTTCCCAACTTGTTACGAGGTGGTAACAGGGACGTTTGCTGATCTGCTCAAAGGTTCTGAAGAGATAAAAAGAAAATTATGTGATGCGGTAAAAAATTTGGAAAACAAAGGTGTTCGAGCTGTTATTGGAGACTGCGGCCTCATGGCCCTCTACCAGCAAGAAATGGCAGCGTCTAGTTCTTTGCCAATTTTGAGCTCGGCGCTGGTACTTGTCCCCCTGCTTTGGAACTTGATAGGCCGTAGAGGAACTATAGGAATTATTACCGGACATTCCAGTTTATTGCATGACAAACACCTTTATGGTGCAGGAATAGGCCCGGATATAAAACTTGAAATCCAGGGTATGGAGCATGAGAAGCATTTCAGGGAGATTATTATTGATGGGGGGCTGGATCTGAATGTAAACTTGATGGGTAAGGATATACTAGCAGCAACAGCAAAATTACTGCGGAAGAATAAAGAGGTTAAAGTTATCCTTTTGGAGTGTAGTAATTTGGCTACATACAGCCTTTCTTTGCAGGAAGAATACAAACTTCCGGTTTTTGATATAACGGGTGCGGTGTTAATGCTTAAGCATGCAATTCATGCCCCGAGATATTATGATGAGCGGCAAGATTACCTTGCGTAGATTAATCTCATATTTGCTTCACCTTGCGGTCCGAGGAAAATAGTTAGTTAGATGCATAATCAATCATATGGTAATAAAAAAGAAAACCTGCGCAAGCAGGGTGTTCTGCCTGGAGGTTATAATTGCCGGGTTATTGCTTCCGGAGTAATGCTCGGTTTATCGCATGCAGCGTATTGCAAATTGCAAACCAGGACTTTTTTTTGTCCCTAGCTCATTCAATCATAAAGCCGTGTTTCAAAGGGTCATTTGGATCCAGGATAATAGTATTTATGCTCATGGTATAGGCGCTTCCTGTAATTTCGGGAATGATGGCATCGAATTCACCTGCCCTGGTCTGCGAAACTATCCTGCCTTTGAAGGTGGTGCCAATTATACTTTCGTGAATAGATACTTGATTTACATTTACTTTTCCCCCGGCATATAAAGCTGCCAGCTGGGCTGAAGTGCCCGTGCCACAAGGCGATCGATCTATTCCTTGGTTTCCTTTTGCAAAGATGGTAACGTTTTTTATCGGGAATCCATGATTTGCCGGTTGTTTTGAAATTCTTACGGCATCGATAACTGAAACCGGTTTCAGCGGATGCTTTACTTTGACCTGGGCATTGGCAGCATCCCTGATTGCCATTGCCAGCACGGATAAATCAGCAGCTTTACTTACATCAAGAGGAACATCGACATTGTCAGCATCGACCAGTACAAAAAATTCTCCCCCGAAAGCGATATCCGCCGGGATAGAACCAAGGCCGGGCACATGAATTACAGCTGTGCTATATAAAAATGAAGGTACATTATGGATCGAAACCGATTCAACCTTACCACCCTGCACTTTCGCATATCCGGTAACCAGGCCGGCCGGGGTATCTAAAACAACTGTAGTAGCTGGTTCAACTGCTTCCACCAGGCCAAATTCAAGGGCGGCTGTTATTACACCAATGCTGCCATGGCCGCACATATGTATCAGCTGGTAGGTGCAGTCCATGAAGAAGACGCCAAGGTGAGCTTTATCATGGGCCGGAGGAGTAATCACTGCGCCTACTCCGCGCAACAAGCCTCTGGGCTCATGGAAAATTGCGGTGCGGAGGTAATCGAAGTGATTTTTAAAATACTCCGCTTTTTCTTCTATATCGCTCCCAGGAAGATGGGGGATACCGCCCACGATTATTCTTGTCGGCATACCTGCGGTATGAGAATCTACGGCATAAAGCGTTTTACCCAGGATCATCCAGCTGCTCCTTTAGCTATAGTAGAGGCCTGCAGGCCCCCTTGTTTTCTATTTTTTACTTCAAGGTGGATTCCCCCTGGCCTTGAAGTGGAAAAACTCGCTTTGTTATTAACCCGAAACAATTAGTGCACATTTCCCGGCCCTTCAGCGGGTTAACATTAAGTTGGGCAGCCACAGGGCAATCTTGGGGTAATAAATAATCAAGGCAATTACTATGGCATCACAGATTAAGAAGGGCACGGCGGCTTTATAGATATCACCCATCCTGGTGCGTGGAGGCAACACGCCTTTAACCGCAAAAAGGATCAATCCAAAAGGCGGGGTAGTTAAACCCATTTCCATGTTGATAAGGTATAAGATTAGAAACCAAATTGGGTTAAAGTCCAGGGCATGGACAATGGGCATAAAGATGGGGATGATCATTAACAGGATGGCCACTTCATCCATGAAGCAGCCCAACATAAGGACAATAAACAACATTATAATCAGGATGGCTATAGGAGGCAGGGGGACACTGGTGGCCAGATCAACCAGGCCTCGTACAGCTCCGGTGTAGGCTAATATCTGGCTGAAGGCTGTTGCCCCGAGAAGTATACTCAATAACATTACAGAAATGCGGGAGGCATTCAGAACAGCAGCCTTAATCACTTCCCAGTTCAGGCTCTTATAGCAGGCGGCCAATAAGAAAGCTCCGAGGGCCCCCATGGCTGCAGCTTCCGAGGGGCTGGCAATGCCTAAGATGATCACCCCGGTGACCAGAAAGATGATAATCGCTACCGGTAGCAAATTAAGCGCAGTGGCTTTAATCTTTGGGAATAAAGGCATGGGCGGGGTATTATAAGGGGGGGCGAGATGAGGTTGAAGATAGCTTCGGCCAACTACGTAGACCATATAGAGAGCTCCCAGTATAATTCCCGGAATGATTCCGGCGATTAGCAGCTGACCGATGGATACCATAGCCAGGCTCGCTACAAGTACTATTGTTCCACTTGGCGGGATGATCATGGCTATTCCCCCGCTGCCCATTATTGGACCGGCACTCATGGCCAAGCTGTAGCCCCGTCTTTCCATATCCGGCACCAATGTGGAGGAAAGCATAGCTGCGCTGGCTACCCCGGAACCGCTGAGGACAGATACTACCACCCCTGAGGCTACGGCAAGGATAGATAATCTGCCCGGGAGCCGCCCCAGCCACATATCTACTACATCAATGGCCCGGCTGGCCATTCCGGAACGAAACAGTATTTCGCCCAGGAGAATGAAGAGGGGAAAGGGAAGTATGACAAAGCTGGCTACCGAATCTGTCATGCTGAGGATAAGCTGCCCAAAACCTCCCGCGCCGCCCCAGAAAAAATAAATTCCAATAACATTAATGATCAAAAAAGCGACGGGCACCGGCATTCCGGTCAACAAAAGTAGTATCATGCCCCCAAAGATGAACAGGAGTGCTAAATACCATTCCAAGGTTGACGGCCCCCTTTGATTGAATCCAGAGTTTCTGCTTCTTTAACGTAGCTTGCTCTCCATGCTTTGAAGTGTTTGTAGCTTCTTCTCCCCAGCTGAATAAAAAACAAAAAACAGCCGCAGACGAGAGGGAAGAGTAAGTAAGCCTTGGGCATACGCAGTAGGCCGGTTTCTCTTGCCCCCGCTTGATAGAGGTTAATGGTTTCCCGCAGGCCATAAGTGGTGATGATCAATACGGCCAGTGCGCCTAAAGCCGAAGTAATGCCAATAACCAGGGCCTGGTGTTTTGGGTTAAGACGATTCAACAAGAAATCTACCTTAATATGCCCTTCTACCTTGAGCAGCCAGGCTATGCCCAGGCTGACTATACCGACTAAAAGTAATTCGGTAACTTCTAAAGGCCATCCCATTGACCTGTTAAAGACATACCTGCTGATTACCTCGGTGCAGACAATAAGCATGGCCACGATTAAAAGTGTAGATCCTATATACATTAAGAAATCAAGCAATCGATCAAAGATAGCACCGACTTTACTTATTTGCATCCGACCTGACTCCTTGCAAAATATTGGTTAAGGCCTGCACGGGGAAATTGGAGACCCACGCAGGCCTTTTTTAGTTTATACAGACTGTTTTTCTAGCGGCCGACAAGTTCCTCGAATCGAGCAAAATCGTCTGGATCTACTTGTTCTTCAACATAATCCCACAGGGCATTCCGCCAGATTTCCTGAAATTCTTCATTCTCTTCCTCGGTCCACTCTATATGTTCCACTCCGGCATCTAGAATCGATTCTTCTCCATGTTCTTCCCCGCTCCAAATCCAATGGTGGAGGTCATACATTTCATCTTCCATATCAATAACGGTCTGGGTCAGTAAGTCTTGTTCTTCCTCTGTAAGAGAATTCCATACGTCCATGTTGATGAGGGGGGTGGAGTTTTGACCGCGGACCAACCGCGGGCCAACCCAGTAATCAGTTACTTCATGCCAACCAAATTGAGTCCACCCACAGGGGGGAAATACGAAACCGTCGATCATGCCCCGTTCCATACCGGTATATATATCCATCATGGGCATGCTTACCGGTTCAGCACCGCTTTCCCTAACCGCTTCAAAAAACGTTGCTCCACAACGAATTTTCTGCCCTTCCAGATCGGCCGGGGATTGTGCTTCTTCATTGGTGAAAAGGAGCCACCACATTGGATGCATTAGTGAACCCAGGTAATACGAATTTGTGTCCCGGGCAAATACTTCGCGGTAGAAATCCCAGATTCCCGCTTCTCGCTCCTCCCACACCTCCATATCAGTCAAAACCATGGCAAAGCCCATCGGCGAAGCCTGGGAGATGTCATCTCCACAGGTGAAAAGCATGTCGATTCGGCCTTCTTTTAAGGCAAAGATCTGTTCCTCAGTGGGTATTACATCGCCGGCTCCGATGATATCGATGATGAGTTGCCCGTCGGAACGCTGCTCAATTTCTTCTGCAAAGAGGTGGGCGTGTTCCGCGGCAATAAAATCAACCGGAAGCCAGGTCAAAGCCTTTATCACGGTCGGTTCTTCTGGTGTAGGAGCAACTTCTTCTTCCTCTTCTTCGGGAGCCTCTTCATCCGGAACCTCTTCGTCCACATCTGGTGTCTCGCAACCCGCTAAAAAAGGTGCTGATGCCAATAGCAAAAACAGGCAGAGAATAAAAAACAGGACTAATTTTTTGTTTTTCATGGATAAAACCCCTCCTATTAAATTTACCTTCTGGTTTGCATAGCTTTCCGTTCAGCGCTTCACACACTTTACACTTTCCATAACACTGCAGGCTTTCC
>SLRT01000065.1 GCA_007130825.1 Syntrophomonadaceae bacterium
TTGTCCCCCTCTTTTTATATACATTGCTTAGCGCAGTTAACCATAACTGCGCTTTTTTTTAATCGTTTTCCTGTCATTTTCTTCACCGGCTCGTTAACCAGCTATGATTCAAGCGCCTGCATATTATTGTTTAATTAGATCATCAACCTTCCGGTTTTTCAGCCAATGCTATTTAGGACAGCAACCAGCGGCTTAACTGTTACCCGGTAACCGCTCTAACCAACCCTTTCGTAAATCGTAAACCACAGTCAAATCTAGTTGGTTGACATTGTTCAGCCAATCCGATATTATTCTAACAAAGTATTCCGGGAAGCGATAGTATGAAAAAAAAAGAAAACCACATTTTAGACTACCTGATGAGCAATCGGGATATATACTTGTCCGGTAATTACATCAGCAGTAAACTGGGCATTAGCCGGGCTGCCGTTTGGAAAAAGATCTGCGGTCTGCGCCAAAAAGGCTATCGAATCAGCGCCCGGCCCAACTGCGGTTACCGCCTCGATGAAGAACCGGACCAATTGAATAAAGACCTGCTTGAAGAAAAAAACATAGTTTTTTACCAGGCAGTTGATTCAACCAACCTGGCTATCCGCCGACTTGCTGAACAGGGCTTGCCGGGCTATTCTACCTTAATTGCCGAAGAGCAGTTAAAAGGCCGCGGCCGCCTGGGGCGGAACTGGTTTTCACCGCCAAACAGCGGGCTGTGGTTTTCATTGCTCCTGCGCCCCGAATTGCTCAGCCCGGCCGCTGCAGCTCCGGTTACCCTGGTCACAGCCGCTGTTCTGGCCAAAAACTTAAGAGAAAAACATGCGCTGCCAATCACTATTAAATGGCCTAACGATCTCCTTGTTAACGGAATAAAATTCGGCGGTATCCTTAGCGAATTAAAGGGCGAACCGGACCGGATCGACTACCTGGTTATCGGCGTCGGCCTCAATATTAACCAACAGCAAAGCGACTTTCCCGCAGAGCTCAGTGCACAGGCTACATCTTTATTCGCCGAAAGCGGCCGACATTTCGATCGGACTTCTTTATTTCTAGCGATGTGGAACGATCTTGTTCAGGCTTATAAACACTTTTTCAAACAGGGCTTTGCACCGTTCCGGGACCAAATTCTGCAATATAATTCATTTATCGGGCAAGAAGTCAATGTAAAATGGCCCGGGGGAACGCTCAAAGGATTTGCCTCCGACTTGACTGCAGAAGGAGCGCTTTTAATCAAAGACAAAAAGGGAAAGACACGGGTAGTTAATTATGGGGAAATCTGGTAAAAGATTAAAAATAACAAAAACACCGTCTTTAAGCAGACTGACCATAAGCGCATTATTTACTGCCCTGATTGCAATCTTAGCTCAATTTGCTGTTCCTCTACCTTTTAGCCCGGTGCCGGTCACCGGCCAAGTGATTGGAGTATTTGTTGCCGGAACGCTTCTTGGAAGCAGGGCCGGCCTTTTGTCCATTACCGCATACCTTATGCTTGGTGCAGCGGGAGCACCGGTGTTTTCTCTGGGCCGTGGAGGACTGCACATGCTTACCGGTCCCAGCGGAGGCTATTTATGGGGATTTATTCCCGCAGTTTACATTATCGGGCTGATCATGGAAAAATCTAAAGAGCCTTCGATCTTTAGTATTACTGCCTCTATGCTGTTAGCCCTCAGTTTTATTTACCTGTGCGGAGCTTTGCAGCTTGCTCTAATTATGCAGTACACTGCCGGGCAGGTACTGGCGGTCGGAGTTATCCCCTTTTTGCCCCTGGATTTGCTTAAGACCGCGCTGGCTGTATTTTTAAGTATCCGGATTAAAAAAAGCCTGCAGCAAAACAGGCTGGATCATCTTTTCCGGGACATTTCGGGAAGACGGTGGATTTGATAGATTGTTTTGTTTCAGATTAACCGTCCCCTGGCCCTTTGTCCCCTTATAGGCTTAAAACTGCGATTATTTTTTTTGGGCCAGTTCTTCCTGGGCCAACAAAGCTGCGCCTAAAGCGCCGGCAATTTGCGGTTCGGAAGGCACTATTAGTTTTGTTGACAACTTTTCGTTCAAGGCTTTAACCACAGCGCTGTTTTTTGCTACCCCCCCGGTGATCATCACCTTTTCAACCAGGCCGACCCGGCGGACCAATCCGGAGGTGCGATCGGCTATAGACTGATGTAGGCCGAGGGCAATATCTTCCCTGGGCAAGCCCTGGGCAATTAAAGAAACCACTTCGGATTCGGCAAACACAGTACACATACTGCTAATAGAAACTATATTTTTTGCCTGATCACTTAATTCTGCCAGTTTGCCCAGCTCAACTTCAAGAGCTTGAGCCATAACCTCGAGGAAACGCCCTGTTCCGGCAGCGCATTTATCATTCATCGCAAAATCAAGCACCCGGCCCTTCTCGTTCAGTAAGATTACCTTGCTATCCTGACCCCCGATATCAACAACTGTGCGGACAGAGGGATCTAAGAAATATGCTCCACGGCCATGACAGGTAATTTCAGTGATCCGCTTGTCGGCATAATCAATGCTCACCCGGCCATAGCCGGTGGCTACTACATACTCCAGATCGGAACGATTTAGGCCGGAAGCATCCAGCGCCCTGTCCATAGCTTTTTCTGCGATCATTTTGCTATTTGCTCCTGTCGGCAAAATAATGGAACCAAGAATTGTTTCTTGATCCAAAATAACTACTTCTGCAGTTAATGATCCGATATCAATTCCTGCGACTGGCATGTACAAACCTCCATTTATTTAAATTAAACTTATCGCGGGAGCATGCTGGTAATTGCCTGCCAGAGTTGTTCACGACCGGACCCGGTGCGGGCGGAAAAAGGCAGTAAGGCTTCTTCCTCAAATAGCCCCAGCTTATTTTTAATAACAGCCAATTGCCGGAGCAGCGCTCCGCGCGAAAGCTTATCAGCCTTGGTGGCCACAGTTACCCGGGCAATGCTGTGCATACGCAACCATTCGGCCATAAGCAGGTCATATTCAGTCGGTTCATGCCGGCAGTCAATTAGATGCACACAACCGTAAAGATTGCCCCTGCCTTCCAGGTAGTCTTCAATTATCGGGGCCCAGCGCTCCCGCTCTGTTTTGGAAATCCTGGCATACCCATAACCGGGCAAATCAACAAAACAAAAATTGCCGTTAAGAAGGTAAAAATACAATCCCCGGGTTTTACCGGGAGTAGAACTGGTCCGGGCCAGGTTCTTTCTCCCCATCAGGTTGTTTATCAGCGAAGATTTGCCGACATTGGAACGGCCGAGAAAAGATACTTCCGGTAAGTCCCAATCAGGAAAATCCTGGCTGCTGTAGGCGGCGGCTTTTAGCTCTGCCTGCTTAATTTTCACTTTTTCCCCTTAATATCTGTTTAGTGGCGGATCGAGGAGTCCTGGTTTCTTTCCGGCAAATCAAGGTTATCTTCTTTAATGTCTTTTTCCGGCAATTCTTCTTTGCCCCGGTCTACCGGCTCGGCTAAAGCCATCTTAAGAACTTCGTCCATATGTTCGACCATCTTAACTTCAACTTTTCGCCGCACATTCTGCGGTATGTCGCTTAAATCCCGGCGGTTTTCCACCGGCATGAGCATATTACCGATCCCGGCCCGGTGAGCTGCAAGCATTTTTTCTTTAACTCCTCCGACCGGTAAAACTCTTCCGCGCAGGGTAATTTCACCGGTCATAGTTACATCATTTCTAACCGGCACCCTGGTAAAGGCAGAAGCAAGCGCAGTGGCCATGGCTATACCCGCCGAGGGACCGTCTTTTGGTATAGCTCCCTCCGGTACATGAATATGAATATCTACTTCCTCATAAAAGTTTTTCTCAAGACCAAGTGTATCAGCCCGGGATCGGATATAACTCATTGCCGCTTTGGCCGATTCCTGCATTATTTCGCCGAGCTGACCGGTAAGGGTCATCTTTCCTTTGCCTTTCATCAAAGTTACCTCGATCGAGAGTAAGTCTCCGCCGCTTTCCGTCCAGGCCA
Organism: Syntrophomonadaceae bacterium; assembly: GCA_007130825.1. GTDB lineage: Bacteria > Bacillota > Dethiobacteria > DTU022 > DTU022 > B1SED10-74M. The sequence continues at coordinate 3,973 of SLRT01000065.1, forward strand.
GGCCGGTGGCCACCCCGATCTCATTTTTCTTTTCCGCCGCACCATAGCGGTAACGGGGAACACCCAGATATTTTTGCAAATTATTTTTGCTTAATTTGATTAATTTTTTACGTTCCTTGACCACTTCCCGGGCTACTTTGCGGCAGATAGCAGAAATGCTCCTTTCTAAGTTACGCACTCCCGCTTCCCGCGTATATTCCCTGATCATCCCGCGAACGGCCCCTTCAGATATCTCCAGGTTCTCTTTTTTAAGCCCATTTTCTTTCAGCTGCTTCGGAATTAAAAACTGACGGGCTATTTCCACCTTATCTTCTTCGGTATAACCGGGAATATGGATCAACTCCATCCGGTCCATCAACGGCTGGGGAATATTGAAAGAAGTATTGCCGGTGGTAATAAACATTACCTGCGACAGGTCATAAGGAACCTCAATGTAATGATCGCTGAATACACTGTTCTGCTCCGGATCGAGCACTTCCAGCAGCGCCGATGAAGGATCCCCCCTGAAGTCTGTGGACATTTTGTCAATTTCATCCATTAAAAAAACCGGGTTCTTTGATTTGGCCTCCCGCATCCCCTGGATAATCCGCCCCGGTAAGGCGCCAATATAGGTGCGCCGGTGGCCCCTGATTTCGGCTTCATCACGCACTCCCCCCAGTGAAATGCGCACAAAATTGCGTTCCAGGGCCCGGGCAACGGATTTTGCCAATGATGTTTTGCCAACTCCCGGAGGTCCGATCAGGCAGAGAATTGGCCCTTTGAGTTCATTGGCCAGCTGACGGACAGCCAGGTATTCGATGATCCGTTCTTTTACTTTTTGTAATCCGTAGTGATCTTCATCCAATATATTTTCAGCAGCATCAAGATCCAGGCAATCTGCAGTTTCTACAGACCAGGGCAGTTCAAGAAGCCAATCCAGATAGGTCCTGATCACTATGCCTTCCGCCGCTGCAGGAGGCATTTTCTCCAGCCGATCGACTTCTTTAAAAGCTTTTTCTTCCACTTCTTCAGGAAGGCGGGCTTCGGCAATTTTTTCCCGGTACTCTTCAGCCTCAGCCCCTCTTTCATCTTTCTCGCCCAGTTCTTTTTGAATTGCCTTCATCTGCTCCCGCAAATAGTACTCTTTCTGAGTTTTTTCCATCTGTTTGCGAACACGCAAGTTAATCTTCTGTTCAATTTCCTGTATTTCTTTCTCACTGCTTAATATTTCATTTAGTTTTTCCAGGCGCTCTTTCGGATCAATCGCTTCCAGGATTGCTTGTTTTTGCTCGATCTTCATGCTCAGGTGGGAGGCAATAACATCGGCAAAACGGCCGGGTTCGTCGATATCAGATACAGTTGAAAGAGTCTCCGGGGGAATTTTACGGTTTATCTTGATATACTCTTCAAATTGATTAAGCACACTGCGCATCTGTGCTTCTATTTCCTGGGTTTTGTAGGCCTCATCTTCAATAATAGTCAGGTCTGCTTCAAAAAACAACTCTTCAATATAAAATTTTAATATATTGGCGCGGCTCAGACCTTCGACCAGAACCCTGATAGTTCCACCGGGCAGTTTTATCATCTGTTTTATCCAGGCCACAGTGCCCACGTCATGCAGGTCATCCACACCCGGATCAGCAACCTTGGCATTTTTTTGAGTAACCAGCACAATACGATTATCGTTCATCATCGAACGTTCAAGGGCGGATACGGATCTCTCCCGGCCAACATCAAGATGTAAAACCATACTTGGGAATACCAGCACACCCCTTAAAGGCAGCACCGGTAATTTTTCTTCTTTTGTCATAATTTCAAACCACCTTCAGTATTAAAAAATTAAAGCGAGAAGCTCAGGTTTATTTACTATTCGCTTCCCGCTTATTATTTTCCTTTAAACTGTCCGGATTAAACTGTCCGGGTTTTCATCCACTGTGGACAGATAATCCCGCTTGTAAATAATTCAGGCTGATTCTTCTTTCTTTTTACGTTTATCCCTGGTTGCCAGGATCGGAGCATCTTCATTAAGGACTACCTCTTTAGTAATGATGCATCGCTCGATATCATCCCTGGAAGGAAGTTCATACATTACATTGAGCAGAACTTCTTCCAATATCGCCCGTAAGCCCCTTGCTCCGGTATTCCTGCTCATGGCTTCCTCAGCTATAGCGTCGAGGCTGTTCTCCTTAAATTCAAGGGTAACCCCGTCCAGCTCAAAGATCTTCTCATACTGTTTGACCAAAGCATTGCGCGGTTCTTTTAGAATGCGCACAAACGATTCTGTATCAAGTGGATCAAGGGTGGCAATAACCGGTATTCTGCCCACAAATTCAGGAATCAGGCCATACTTCAACAGGTCCTGCGGCAATATCTGTTTCAAGATGGCAGCCAGGTTTTTATCTTCCGGGGTAAACACTTCAGCGCCAAAACCGATTCCTTTATTGCCAACGCGGTTTTGAACAATTTTTTCCAGGCCGTCAAATGCCCCGCCGCAAATAAACAGTATGTCGGTTGTATCAATTTGCATAAATTCCTGGTGGGGGTGCTTACGTCCGCCCTGCGGGGGGACACTGGCCACTGTTCCTTCTAAAATTTTTAACAGGGCCTGTTGAACACCCTCCCCGGAGACATCCCGGGTTATAGAAGGATTGTCGGTTTTCCGGGCAACTTTATCGATTTCATCAATATAGACAATTCCTTTTTCCGCTTTTTCCAGATCATAATCAGCCGCCTGGATCAACTTGAGCAGTATGTTTTCGACATCTTCGCCAACGTAACCGGCTTCTGTCAGTGACGTGGCATCGGCAATGGCAAAAGGAACATTTAAAATCCGCGCCAGGGTCTGGGCAAGCAGGGTTTTACCAACCCCGGTCGGGCCGATAAGCACAATATTACTTTTTTGCAGCTCGACATCTTCCACCTTCTGACTGGCGTTAACCCTTTTATAGTGGTTATAAACAGCTACCGACAGACTTTTCTTGGCATCCTCCTGTCCGATTACGTATTGATCGAGCACTTCATTAATATCCTGCGGTTTGGGAAGTTCTACGAAACCCATGTCGGTATCTTCACCAATTTCTTCTTCTATGATCTCATTACACAA
>SLRT01000088.1 GCA_007130825.1 Syntrophomonadaceae bacterium
GGTCAAAGCAATTTTTGCCGCCCAGTGTTTTCCAGGTTTCCCACATCATCCGGTTAAAAACGGTAGGTGACCAGATTTCACTGCGGAAATGCTTCATAGTGTGTTCTGTTGCCAGGTAATGCCCTCCCTGCCCGGCTTCATTAATTGTTTCAGTTCCGATCGTGTCTTGGTTTACCTTGGTCCCGGCGCCGATATAGCGGGCCGCACTGATAAAATCATCACACATGACCAGAAAAGGCAATGAGCCGGTTTTGCCGCCGTCCAGGTAACCAACGTCGTGCACCAGGTTGGCCCCGCATAGTTGGTTTAAAAGCAGGCCGATCGAAGCTTCCATACCGGCCTGGGCATCAGGAAGCGGTGCATTGGAACAACCGGCTTCCGTAAAATTTGGCAGCCGGTAAAAACGGGCCAGTTCGGTCATAGCACAATAGTTCATCGCTGCATCAGGCGAGCCGTAAAGCGTCGCTGTTGTCTTCATTTCCATCGGAGTAGCGCCTCCTCCGACAATAACCGGGGCGCCCTTCTTTTTCAACTGGGCAATGACCAGTCCGGAAATGCTTTCTGCATTCATCTGCACAATAGTCCCGGCCTTGGTCACCGGACAGGTTCCCCCCGCCACCACACCGGGGGTGTAAACAACGGGCAGATCATATTCAATACAGGCAAACATTTTGGAAAGGCCCTCATGGGTATGAATCAACGGAGAGATCGGCTCAGCATAAAGGATAATAAACGGATAGCTGCGCAGCTTTTCTACTGAACCGGCAGCCATGGCCGCCATTTCAATAATTACCCTGATATTATGTTCATCAAATGAAGTAAATATAATCGGTTTGGCACAGTTGAGGACCAGGGCCGCGAACTGATGCAAATCCCCTTTTCCCACAGGGACATCGCCGGGAATAGCATTACTCATGGCAAAATCCAGGTTGGGCAAATGATCGATAAGCTTTGCCGTGTTGACAATATCCTGTTTTACGGAATTCCGTCTTTTCCCACTTTGCAGGTCAATATGAAAGGGGAGATCGGAACCGGTGCCGTAGTAGGTACAGTTGCCTTCGAGGCTCATCGCCTGTGAACTTTCGCGATTATAAATATTAATCTTCGAAGGGGCCAACCTGATTGCCTCTTCAATTAACCAGCCGGGTATCTTAACAACCCGATTGTTAACCAAACAGCCCGCATCTTTAAGAAGTTTTAGTGATTCTTCATGATCAACCCGCACCCCGGTCCTTTCAAGAACATCGACGGTTGCGCTGTGTATTTCTTCGAGTTGGCTTGTGCTGAACCAGGTTAACTGCGGCGATAACTGCTGGCTGTAATTGGAACGATAGGCGGCTATCTTGGACACCTCCGATACTTTACTACCACCATGCAAATAATTTTTTGCTTTTATAGATAGTTTAAACCCAGATTGCATTTTTCTCTAGAGATTCTAAATCTGCCGCCGCCTTGTTGTAATTAACCTTTACTTTAAAAGCATCATAAAAACCGACCATTATAACTCGGATGAGCCGGTTATTATCCCCTGGTGCCTGTTTAACAGTTGATGTATCCGTAAAAACCCCGGCAGCTGATCTAATTCAGCTTATATTATAATGCTTTTAGGTTATTTACTCAAATCAACTACACTTTTTGATATAACATTGACTTGAGTAGCCGCAAAATGTAATATGTAAAATAAGTTTTAAAAATAATATCGGATCAAATATTATTATTTTTTTGATGAGAGGCCTGTATAATGGTTTTTTTTAGCGCTATCCTCCAGTGGTTCACAAATTTTTACGATAAAAACCTTGGTTTTATAGCTTTTATTATTCGCCGCTGGGAACAGGTAGTTGAATATACTTATAACCACTTCACCCTGGTCATCACAGTCATGTTTTTCTCCCTGATATTATGGATATCTGTAGGTCTGCTTATCAGCCGCTACGAAAAACTGGCCAACACTGCTTTTGGTATAGGAAATATCCTCTTTGTCATTCCCAGTATCTCCTTGTTCGGCATATTTATCACTATCCCTATGTTAGGCCTGGGCAGAACTTCTGCAGCCCTGGCCCTGATCCTGTATGCCATGATGCCCATGGTCCGCAATGTTTACCGCGGCATAAAATCGGTGGAATGGCCTGTAATTGAAGCTGGAAGGGGCATGGGCATGTCAGCGAAGCAGATTCTTTTTCAGATTCAAATCCCCATAGCATGGCCGATCATTTTTGCAGGCATTCGCGTAACCGTAGTTATGATTACCGGTATTGCCACAGTGGCAACCTTTATCGGAGAAAGAAACCTGGGCAGGTTCATCCATCATGGCATAGCACGTGAAAGTGCGGATATGATCATTGCCGGAGCTGTTATCGTTTCCGTTATTGCTATACTGCTGGATTATATACTGGGCAAGATCGAATATAAGATCACTTCTCCAGGGTTAAAAAGGGAATAAAAATATTACCAGCTATCCAACTCTTTAACGAGGAGGTTTGTAAAACTTGATCGTATTAGATAAGGTGGACAAGGTTTTCCCGGGAACAACTATCCCTGCGGTCAACCAGGTCAGTTTCCAGGTGGATGAAGGAAATATTTGCGTTTTTGTGGGGCCTTCCGGGTGCGGGAAAACCACCATTTTACGCATGATTAACCGGCTGGTAGAACCATCAGGCGGAGATATTTATATAAAGGGAAAGAAAGTAAGCGATAAAGGGGTTAATCCCGATGAACTTCGACGCGAAATCGGTTATGTAATCCAGCAAATTGGCCTGATGCCTCACCGGACGGTTGAACAAAATGTATCCCTCGTTCCTTATCTGCTCAAATGGCCGGAAGATAAAATCAAACCACGGGTTAAATATCTTTTGGAAATGGTCGGCCTGGATCCCGAAGAGGTCTCCCGCAAGTATCCCTATCAACTGAGCGGTGGGATGATGCAGCGCGTAGGAGTCGCCCGGGCCCTGGCAGCCGATCCCCCGATCATGCTCATGGACGAACCTTTCGGAGCAGTGGATCCTATTGTCCGGGGACGCCTCCAGGAAGAATTTCTTAGGCTGCAAAAAGAAATGAAAAAAACGATCTGCTTTGTAACCCACGACATTAACGAGGCGATCAAGATGGGAGACCATATTGTGATCATGAACGAAGGCAAACTGGTCCAACACGGAACGCCCATGGAAATATTATCCGAACCAGCGGATGGTTTTGTAAAAGACCTGGTTGGAACCGATCGGGAAATTAAGCTGCTGGAGCTAACCAAGTCCAAGGAGATAGTTAAGCGCACAGATGATATACCGTCAGAGGTCTGGGAAAAAGACAGCTTCATTCTGGCCATCGATCCTGTGCAAAGGGCCCTGGAAACTATGATGAAAAAAGATACAAACATAGTGGGCGTTCGTGACGAAACAGAAACAATTGGAACTATCAGCTGGAATGATATCAAAAAGCTTATAAACAAGATTAGCGGTGATCAATAATGGAGTTTGAAATGGACAGGTTCATAAGCACCCTGGTGGATCGTTCCCCTCCTCATGCCCTGGAACACCTTCAACTGGTACTGATACCGGTAGTGATTGCCTTTGTAATTGCTTTTACGGTAGCGGTGCTTTTAACCCGTCAGCGTTTTGTCAAATATACAGATCGGGTCATGACCATATTTAACATGGGGCAGACTATTCCTCCCCTGGCCGTTATTGCCGTATTTTTCCCTTTTCTGGGCCTGGGACGTGAACCGGCCCTTTTTGCCCTGACCATCTATGCCCTGCTCCCGATAGCCAGAAACACCCTGACCGGATTAAAATGCGTTCCCGGGGAAGTTAAAGAGGCTGCCCGCGGGATGGGCATGTCGGAATGGGAAATGCTCTTCAGGGTGGAAATTCCCCTGAGCATGCCGGTAGTCATGGCCGGCGTTAAAATCTCCGTTGTCCTGACCTCGGGAACGGCAGCCCTGGGCGCACTGGTAGGCGGAGGAGGTATGGGGGCGGTTATCTTTGCCGGAATTGATTTTTTCAGGCCTGAACTTATTGTCGCAGGAACCCTGATAATAGCGGCAATAGCGATCATATTAGATCGGATATTGACTGTGATCGATAATCTTTTAACTCCGCCTCATATGAAAACATAATATGATGAGCGCAAAGGAGGTGAAAAAAGGGTTAAAAACAGTTTAGTTGGGGTGATATTGAACGAGCCCAAAATAAAACAAGGGGGTAAGAATGTTGAAAAGATCTATTAAAATAGTCGCTTTGATCGTGGCCCTGGGATTAATGGCCATGACCATGATCGGCTGTGAAGCTGAAGAGGAAGTTGAAGAAGGCCGGGTGGTAGTAAGCTCAAAAACGTTCCCCGAAGCCCTGACCCAGGGTTGGCTTACTTATTATCTGCTCGAAGACAGGGGCTATGAGGTAATTAACGAAATTGGCCTGGGAGAAGTAGCAGTTATTCGTCCTGCCCTGGAAGCAGGGGAAATTGATCTCTACTGGGAATATACCGGAACAGGCCTGATGAATGTGATGGGTTATGAAGGCGAAGAGCTTCCTGGCGGAGAAGAAGAAACATTCCAGACAATTCATGATTACGACCTGGAGGAAAATAATATTAAGTGGTTGGACTATGCTCCGGCTAACAACACTTTTGTTCTGTTCATAACCGCAGAAACCCAGCAGGAATACGGTTGGGAAACCTTATCTGATTTAGCAAAGTATGCCCGGGAAGAAGGAGATGGATCCTACGGCAGTATTGCCACCCCCGCAGAATGGGTCGAGCGGGATGACGGCATGATCCCCTTCCAAAACCATTATGATTTTGAATTTGCCGATGTAGTAGAAGTTGAACTGGGCCTGGCTTACAGGGCGGTCGAACAAGGTGAAGCATTGATCGGTGTCGGGGATGCTACCGAAGGAAGAATCGTCAAGTACGACCTGGTTATTCTGGATGACGATGAGGAGTTCTTCCCCGCATACAATGCTGCACCCACTATTCGCCTGGAGGTTCTGGAAGCAAACCCCGAGCTGGAAGACCTCTTAAGGGAGATATCTTCGCGCCTGGATATAGAAACCCAGACAGAACTCAATTTAAGGACTGCCATTGATGAAGAAGATCCCGAAGATGTTGCCCGGGACTTTCTAATCGAAGAAGGTTTAATTGAACAGTAAGCTTTTTTAAAACAAATACGCCTGAAAGGGGCTTTTCACATATGCCGAAAAGCCCCTTTTTTATTCCAGGGGTGGAGCACCTCTCCTGACAATCGCCGCGCGTCGGGCGGCAGCCCTGGCCGCCAGTACCGGGTGCAGTTCGGTTATAAGAATACCGGCCAGGATTAGCAAAGCTCCGCTCAGCTTCAGGAGGGTAAAAATCTCCCCCCAAAAAAGATAGGAGAACAGTCCGGCAAAAACCGCTTCCAGGGAAAGGATCAGCACAGCATGAGTGGGTGGGGTATAGCGCTGGGCTATAGTCTGGGTCACAAAAGCTCCGATGGTGCAAAAGATAACGGCGTAAAGTATGGCTCCCCAAATGAGAAAAGGTTGATCAAACATTACCGCTGTCGGTTCAAAGACAACAGCCACGACAAAGCTGGCCACACCGGTAATTGCAATCTGGGTCACGGCCAAAACAATCGCATCGCTGCGTTTGACATAAATAGCAATAGCCACCAGGTGAGCGGCAAACAAGAAAGCGCAGACCAGGGTCAACGCATCTCCGAAACCGAACCCCGCCGTTTCATTGGCAGAAAGCAGGTAGAGGCCGGCAGCAGCCAGTATTCCACCCAAATATGCCCACAAACCCGGAGATCGCCTGGTTGTCAGGAAATAAAGAAAGGGCACAATAACTACAGCTGTGCCGGTAATAAAGCCTGAATTAGCCGGAGTAGTATAAAGCAGGCCGACAGTTTGAAAAGCAAAACCACCAAATAGAAATAATCCAATCAAAGAGCCGTCAAGGTAATCGCGGGCCGGTGCCTTAATCAAACGTTTCCAGAAAAACGGGGCCAGCAACAAGGCAGCCAATGAAAACCGTAACCCCAGGTAAGTAAAAGGGTAAATAATTTCCAGTGCTTCTTTCGTTATGATGAAGTTGGAGCCCCAGAAGATGGCAACGAAAAATAACGATAGATCGGCCAGGACTGTTTTTTTGTTGACAATTTGCTGGTTCATCAAAGGCCTCACAAAAATATTGCCCGGATTACCACTTTTTCACCGGTAACCGGACAAATATAATATACCATATACAAAACGGAAATAAAACTGGAGTCTTTTTAATGCTGTCTTAAAACTCTTTAAAGAATTTGTCTCAGGAAAGTCTTGGTCCTTTCGTGCTGCGGATTATTATATAATTCTTTGGGCTCCCCTTCCTCAACTATGCGTCCTTCATCCATGTAAATCATGCGATCGCCGACTTCACGGGCAAAACCCATTTCATGGCTGACCACCATCATGGTCATCCCTTCAAGGGCTAAATTTTTCATTACCTGCAAAACTTCACCCACCAGCTCCGGGTCGAGTGCTGAAGTCGGTTCATCAAAGAGCATTATTTTCGGCTTCATGGCCAGGGCCCGGGCAATAGCCACCCGCTGCTTCTGGCCGCCGGATAACATCGCCGGGTAAACATCCGCCTTGTCGGAAAGTCCGACCTTCTTAAGCAAATCCTCTCCCTGGCTCAAAGCCTTTTCAGTAGAAAGCTTTTTTACCTGGGTCAGGCCTTCAATCACATTGCCCATCACAGTTCGGTGTGGAAACAGGTTAAAGTGCTGGAAAACCATGCCCACTTCCGCCCGGATCATATGCAAATTTTTAGTTTTTGCATTGGCCTCAACACCATCAATAAAAATCTGGCCCTTCTGGGCATATTCAAGAAAGTTAATGCAGCGCAGTAAAGTGCTCTTCCCCGAACCGCTGGCCCCGATAACCACAACCACTTCTCTCTCGGACACCTCCATATTTACATCCTTTAATACATGAAGGTCGCCAAACCATTTATGCAAACCGCGGACCTTGATCATTTTTAGCATACACCTCCTATTCTCGATAGTCACTGACCTGGAGGCGCTTTTCAACCCTTCCCACCAGTAAAGTTAGAATGGATGTCATCATTAAATAATAGAATCCGACAATCATCAGCATCTCCAGCATCATCATTGTCGAGGCACCCAGCTGGCGTGCTCTTAACAAGAGTTCACGGACTGCAATGGCGCTGGCCAGGGAAGAATCTTTAAGGGCAATAATAAACTGGTTGCCCAGTGCGGGCACAGATCTTTTAAAAGCCTGGGGTAGAACAATCCGCCTCATGGTCTGGGCACCGGTCATCCCCAGGGACATCGCCGCCTCACGCTGTCCCCTCTCCACCGACTGGATTGCGCCCCGAAATATCTCGGCGATGTAGGCCCCGTTATGAACTCCCAGCCCAATTATCGCTGCCGGCATCCTGTCTATACTGACTAAATCAATAAGTCCATAGTAAATGATCATTAATTGTAATAGCAATGGAGTTCCCCGGATTGCCCAAATATAGGCCTTGGCCGGGGTATTTATAAGATTATTTTTTGAAAGCCGCATTAAACCGGTAGTCAGCCCTAACACCAGTCCTACTAATATTCCGAAAAATGTTATCTGTAGGGTGAGCAGAGCGGCTACGTAAAATCCGGGGAAAAATCGTGGTATTGCCGTAAAATCCCAGGGTAGATCAATCATTAGCTCAACTCCTTATCCGGAAACCGTCCACAGAGGCGCTGTACTAAATATAAACTCCTCCAGACCTGCATTTTATTTAAATTTAAACCGGCCGGTTTGATTAAAGCGGGCACGGACTTTATAGGCCGTGCCCGCACAAGCTTACGGTTTGGTTATATCGATTCCGAACCAGTCCTCACTGATCTCGGTCATAGTTCCGTCAGCATGCAGTTCTTCAAGAACTTCGCTGATCTTTTCTCTTAACTCGACATCTTCTTGCCGGACTGCAATGGCAATAGTCTCGGTGCGAATCAGCTCACCGGCCATCATCAGTTCGTCGCCTCCCCGAACTTCTTCCATGGCTGTAAGCGCTACCAGGCGATCAGTAATCATCCCGTCAATTCGGCCACCAATAATTTCCATAAGAATAGAAGACACTTCTGTATAGTGAACATCATTGGCTCCGAGCCCTATAGCATCATCGACATAGGTTTCACCGGTGATAACCCCGATATCAAGGCCGTCAATATCATCAGGCCCCTCTATTCCTGAATCTTCGCGCACAAACAGCTGGGACCCGGAATAGTAATACGGCGTGGTAAAGCTGACAATTTCACGGCGTTCTTCTGTGTCAGCCATGCTGCCCAGGATGGCGTCGTAGCGACCGGCCCTTAAACCATCGGGAAGGCCGTCCCAGTCAGATGTTTCATAAACCAAATCAACACCCAACCGCTCGGCAATTGCTTCGCCGGTATCGACGTCAAAGCCGATCGGGTTATCGGGATCTTCTTCGCCATAATAGTTAAACGGAGGATATCCACCGCTGCCCACTACAACCAGTTCGCCTGCATCGAGCACTCTTTGCAAGCTTCCGTCACCATCAACTACTTCTTCTTCTGCCGGTTCGCAACCAACAAACACAAAAAGCAGGGCACCTAGCATTAACACAAAAAGCAAAAAGCTTTTCCGATTTAACATAATCTTTATTCACTCCTTTATTTTTGTCGAACCCCTGTAAAAAACAAATACACCTTTTTTATACAGAAACCACCTCCGGTACGAATAATAATTGCATTGTAGTCATTAACCGGTGCATCTGGAGCAGGGACAACTAATATTAACATAAAAAAACCCGGATTCCTGTTTATATTCAGTTGCAACTGCAAAAAACTAAAAACAATGAACATATTATATACTTCTTTTTATGTCACATCAACCCGTTTTCCTAACTTTCTAACACTTTTTGTTAAAAGTATATAATCCTTTTTACGCCTGGTTCGCTTGCTTATATGAACCATAACCTGACAAAAACAGTACAAAAAAATCGACTGTCTAAAACCGGACCCGCAGTTGTTTAGTACAATAAATCCAATACTGTGTAAAGAAGAACCCGTGTAGCATCTACCATGGTGTTAATTTCCACATACTCGTCAGCAGCATGGTAATTATCTCCGTCGGGGCCAAAAAGCACGGTCGGAATTTTTAACCGCGAAGCAATGTGGTTGGCATCAGATTCGGAGCGAAAATAGGTTGTCCGCAGTTTTTTATCCAGGATCTCTTCACTGCCCTTCTGGAGCGAGCGGACCAGAGGCGTGTTTTCACTCACTGTCCAGGGCCTAAAAAAAGCTTCAGGATGCGGTAAATCACGCAGCTTTATGTCAACATCGCTGTCAAGATCCAACCCTTTCACAATATCCTTAACTTCCTTTAAAGCTTGATCGGCGTCTCCTTTAACAGTATGACGGTAAACAGTAAAGCTCGCTTTTTCAGGCACGAGCAGATATTTTTCTCCGCCGCGTAGATTGGTAATACACATTGTGCCGCTGCCCAACAACGGGTGCGATCCCAAATCCAATTTTTCAGTCAGGGCAGTTATAATCCTGGCTGCATCTTCCACAGCGTTAATTCCTTTTTCCGGGTTGGCCCCGTGAGCCGATTTGCCCCTGACATTGACAAAGTAGACAACAGTGCCCCTGCTGCCCAGGGCAACACAGGGAAATTTTTCACTGCCGGGCGCAAACGGGCCGGTCGGTTCTGTAATGACCGCATAATCGCAGCCGTCAACAATGCCGTCCAGAATTGTATAATGCGTGCCCAAACCAAACGGTCCCTCTTCGTCGCTTACAGCAGTGAAAACAATGTCGCCGGAAAGTTCAATTCCCGCTTCCACCAGGGTTTCCAGCAAGAATATACAAATGACCACTCCCGCTTTCATGTCCAGCGCACCCAGTCCGTAAACCCGACCATTTTTTTCGGCGGCGGCATAAGGATCGACTGTCCAGCCATCGCAAAGAGGGACTGTGTCGACATGGGCATTGAGGAGCATCCGCGGCCCGCCGCCCTTGCCTGGCAGACGGACAACCAGGTTTTCACCTTTAAAACCGGTTATTATTTTATCTTCGTAGCGGTGTATTTCGGTTTGCAGGCGGTTGTAGTAGGACAAACGGCCCCGCAAATAATCGATAATCTCCGCTTCATAAAAAAAGGGGCTCTTTATATTGATCAATTCTTTTAAGAGCTTGACCATATCTTCCTCATTAATCTTTTCAACCGCCCTGCGGTAAATCTCGCGTTTATTATTCACAATGATCGTCCTTTTCCCTGATGCACAGCTTTATTCATGTTTTTTAGCTTATGTAATGATTTCATTATCAAATAATCATCAGCAGCTGTAAAGGAAATCTCCGGCTTTAGTTAATAAATAAGCATGTTATAGTTATAAGTTTTCTGCTTATATCCAGGCATATTGCAATAGACAATAAACATGGCTAGTATATACCTTTTTTTGTCCACTATGGACTGCTTTTAGCTTTTGATATAACCACCGTAAAACAAGAAAGGGCAGGCAAATTGTTTTGCCTGCCCTTTCTTGTTTTAATTTTTCGTGCTTCTACCACACGCCGATTTGCGGGGCACATGGAAAATATCTTTATCAGGCGAGCAAGCGCCGGAACGGCCGCAGACCGCAGCGCACTTATCCCTTAAATTATCTGCTCGACAAATATTAACTACCCGAAAACATTTCTCATATAACAAGAAATAAAAACTCCTTATACAGGCATTGTTCATATTTCCAGGCGGCGCTGCCATAATAAAAAAGATTCTACTGCGGCTAAATAGTTTAAACAAATCATTTCTCGGCTCTTCATCTATTTGGCGCTGTCGATTTAAGCGGAAACGCTAATTGCCGTAATTGTTATATCAGCAGTAGAATCTTATTAAGCATAATAAATATACGCTAAAATATCATTGTTTTACAGTCTAAAATTTTAGCCTGTTTATTATACAATATGTATAAGCAGGAAACAAGGCACACAAGTTGAATATAGATTATAAGCAACTACCACAGACAATGTGAGGTTTTCTTTATGCCTTTTACTGTTAGCAACGCTCTGGAAATAGAAATTTTTCGCAAATGCCGGCTGCTTACCGGGCAGGTCGGCCTGCAAAATGAAATCCACTGGGTTAATATCCTGGAAATACTTGATGATTTGAGTCATATCGAAACAGGAGAATTTTTAATCACTACCGCGCACGGTTTTGATACCGGCAACAAGAGCAAGCAACTCGGCATGCTTGAACTTTTCTCCACCAGGAGACTTGCGGCCATGGCAATACAAACCGGACATTATATTAAAGAAATACCTCCTTCATTTATCCGTCTTTCAGAAGAATATAATATACCCCTAATCGAAATCCCGCCCGAAGTCAGCTTCAAAAAGCTAACCCGGGCTTTGATGAACGAGCTCGTCCGTCATGAATTAAACTCAGCTGACAGCAATGTTCTTTCCAAAGCGCAGATCCTTTTAAATTCAAGGTTAAATGAAATGAATCAGTTATGGCTTAAATTAGCGGAAAGCAAAAACCCGGAAGATCTGCATACAGAAATGAAACATTTTAACATTAAACCCCGCGAACCCTTCCAGGTGCTGCTTTTACAGGTAAACCCCGGCAAGACCAAGCAGACAGAACAGTTTGGCGAATTTAACGCGAATTTAATTACATCGGTGAAACAAACCGCAGCCCGAATCCTGCTGCAGCGCCACACCTCTTTTTTAATCGGTCCTTCCGATCAACATATTGCCCTGCTGATCCAATCAAGCCAGCTAAAAGAAGAGAAAACAGCGCCTGCTAAAACTTTAACCGAATATTTATGCGAGGAGTTAAAACTGCTTTTCCCTGATTATTTAACCATGATCGGTTCCAGTAATGTTCACAACAATATCAGTGCATTCAAGCCGGCCCTCAATGAAGCCGGAAAAGCTTTGCAAGCTGCCCGGTTAGGCCTGCTCGACAATACAAACCTTGTTTCTTATAATAAATTAGGACTGTACCGGTTGATCATGGAAATAAATAATATTGAAACCCTGCAGGAATTATACAACGAAACCATTGCCCCCCTGCTTGAATATGACCGGCGTTGTAAGGGAGCGCTGCTGCAGACGATGAAGGTATTTTTAAAAAATATGCGCATTAAAAATGCTGCCGAAATACTCTTTGTACACCGCCACACCATGAGATACCGTTTAGAACAGATCAAAAACTTAACCGGTTACAACCCACTTGATCCATCAGACGCCCTGCAGTTAAACCTGGGACTTCATGTTTTCCACTACCTGAAGACCTTAAATCTTTTAAATAATTAATTGAAACATTTGCGAAAAAGCCCGGGCTGCAGCCCCTTAAACTCATTCATCACTAAAATAATCGCTAGCAATTTTTTTGATCTCGTAACAGTTTACGCCAAAGACTCCAACATTAAAATCGATCATCAGCTTCGCCAACGGCTCTTGAGCTGGTTTTTTTCCAGGCCCGGGCGCCTGAAAATCCAGGAAGCCCCGGTAAAGTTTTAATTTTATTGTTTCAGCTCAAAATATCAGGTTAGACTGCGCTTATTTCAAGCAATGCCCGCTGTTGATCGTGCTTGATTTCTCCGGGGATATACTCGAGCGGCTGATTAAAAAAAGGCCCGTCTATAACCAGGGTATGCGCTTCTCCGCCTTCCCCACAGGGAGAAATATTATTTTTTATACAATAATCAATATATTCCTTGTCCATCACTCTGCCAAGCCAACGCTGATCGACCAGGTCGCTGCGGATAGCCACCAGGATAGCCTTTCCCCCGCGTTTTATAAGCTCTTCTGACACTTTGCGCTCATCCATCATCCACAGGGGCAAATTGAAGTTGATACTACAATGTCTGCACATCTTATCCACCCACTCGCGGTGTCCGGCCAGATTAACATCACCGAAAACTCCTCCTGTGAAACCATATTTCTTTTTAAGGCTTTGCACCGCTTCCTCAAAGCCTTTTTCATAGCTCTCCCAGGTAACCTCCTTCATCTCCAGGGGGATGTCTAATGCCAGGGCTTGATTTTTAAGCATTTCTGTCTTCAGGCCGTGGGAACGACTGTGGCCGTCCCCGCCGGTAAAACAAAGCAGGCAGACCACATCAAGACCCCGATCTTTGGCCAGGAGCAGGGAAAGATAAGAGTCTTTGCCGCCGCTCCAGGATACAAATACTTTATCACCGGGGGCACTTTTATACACCATCAGGATATTCCTCCCTTACTTCTCCCGCCTCGAGGTGATCAGTGCGGTTGTGATAAGCAACCTTATACCGAGCTCCTTCTTTGCAAATCAGGCTGATCGAAGCATTGTCAATTTTTAAATCCCAAAAACTATCCCGGTCCAGTTTCAAAACATGCTGAAGAATAGCCCGGATAGATCCCCCGTGACTGACTGCTGCAACACTCCGGCAATGCGGATAATTAAGCGCCAAATCATCGAGAAAAGAAAGCATCCGCTGACAGACCTGCACAATAGTTTCCCCTCCCGGAGCAGACCTGCAAAAAGGATCATCCAGCCAGTTACTGATCTCATCTCCCCACTTAGCTTCAATTTCTTTATATGTAAGGCCTTCCCACCGGCCAAAATTTATTTCACGCAGTAAAGCGGTAGCTGCCGGTTCAAGACCACAACTGGCCCCGATCACCCGGGCAGTATGCAGGGCCCGTTGAAGGTCACTGCAGAATAGACCATCGATATTCTTTCCGCCGAGGAATAATCCGGCCTTTTCCGCCTGCCTCACGCCGTGCGGTGATAAAGGCGACTCCATCCAACCCTGATAGCGTTTTTCTTTGTTAGATTCAGTCTCACCGTGACGAATTAAGTATAATTCCATTTACTGTTCTGCTCCCCTCGTCTCGGAACCGGCACTCTTTTCTTCCCTTTTTTCTTTATCGCTGACATTGGCGTCCTCAAAGGTGGCCATTTCCACTGTGATCCGCGCCGCTGCTTCCACCAGGTGCATGGCCAGAACAGCGCCGGTTCCCTCACCGAGACGCATATCCATATGCATATAAGGTTTCAGGTTCAGATAATCCATGAGCAGGGCATGGCCCGATTCTGCAGAAAGGTGTGAAGGGATCAGGTAATGCCAAACCCCGGGACATAACTTAACAGCAACCAGTGCCGCTGTGCTGGAGATAAATCCGTCAACCACAACCGGGATGCGCAGACAGGCAGCCCCGAGAATCAAGCCAACCAGGGCGGCAATTTCCAGGCCGCCAACCAGGCTTAAAACGCCCAGGGGGTCGGAAGGATCCGGCTTGTGCAATTCTAAAGCGCCGCTGACCACTTCCTGCTTGTGGCGCAGTTTATGATCATCGAGCCCGGTGCCGCGGCCGACGAGAAGTGAAGTTTCATAACCAGTAAGAGCTGCCATCACCGCACTGCTGGCCGTTGTATTACCAATACCCATTTCACCGGTAGCAAGAACTTTCACTCCGGAATCTGCAGCTTCCTTTGCACAATCGATACCGGCCATAATCGCCTGCAGGGCTTCACTGCGGCTCATCGCCGGACGGCGCCGGAAATTATCGGTGCCCGATCTGACCCTGACTCTCCTGACCCCGGGCAGGCTGGCATCAACCTTAACCCCGACATCGACGACTTCCACTTCCACTTGACCCTGCCGGCCTAAGACATTGATTGCCGCACCCCCACCGGTAAAGTTGGCCACCATCTGGGCAGTCACCTCGGAAGGATAAGCGCTGATCCCTTCCTCGGTAACACCATGGTCGGAAGCCATAACCACTACCCGTTTCCTGGTGCCGACAGGAAAGAAATCACCCGCTATTCCAGCCAATTGGACGGCCAGGTCCTCCATACGGCCCAGGCTGCCCTGCGGCTTGGTTAAAACATCCATACGTCCGCGGGCTTTTGCCATGATATTTTGATCTAGTGGGCTGATATCGCTAATAATCGCCTGCAGTTTTTGTTCCATTTTTTCCTGATTACTCATTTTATATCCAGGCTCCTTTCAAGTAATAATTACACCCATACCGGCATTAATATGCATCTATGCTATACAGCAAATTCACTGTTAAAGCAGATTATTTTGACTGGGCCCCAAAATCAGGGCTTTTATGCGCCATTTCTGATAACGCGGTAAATCTGCTCCAGGTCAAGGCTTTCACGGACCACCCCGGCTAAGTAATCATAATCTTTTTCTTTGTGCTCCCGGTAAGTACGGGCAACCGGCCTGTTTTTTTCCGGCAATCCCCGCCTGCGCCTTAATACATTGAGCAGCTGCCAGGTCCAGGTAAGGTTATCAAAAATACCGTGCAGGTAAGTGCCTAAAACATTGCCCCTTTCGCTGATTGCCCCTTCCCAACGTCCGGTTGTCTGAACAAAAACAGGGTGCCGGACCGAGCGGTAATCGGTCCGGCCCATGTGTATTTCATAGCCGGTTAACGGTGGCCTTTCCTCCATTCCGGCGAAATAAACTTCGTCGCTGTAGCACCATATGGCTTCAACCTGCCGGGTTAACTTTTCTTTTTCTATTATCGTATCCATATCGAGGAAGCCAAAGCCCCGAACCTCCGGAAAAGCGCTTTCATTCTTCTGCGGGTCAAGGATCCGCTGCCCGAGCATCTGAAAACCGCCGCAGATACCGATCAACAAACCGCAATTACCGGCATAATCCCGGAGCGGTTTTTCCCAACCGCTTTGGCGCAGATGCAGCAAATCTTCAATCGTGTTCTTCGAACCGGGAATAATCAGCAGGTCGGGTTCATTAAGCTCTTCAGGCTTATTGATATAGGTCAGGTTGACATCATCATCGAGTTCAAGAGGGTTAAAGTCGGTAAAATTAGAGATACGCGGCAGGTGAACCACCTGCACTTTCAGACCCCGCTCAGAAGAGCGGGAATGGAAGCGCTCGGTGACACTGTCTTCATCATCAAGGTTTAAGCTCATATAAGGAACAACCCCGAGAACAGGCTGCTTGATCAATTCTTCCAGCTGCTGCAATCCCGGCAGGAGCACTTTACGGTCACCACGAAACTTGTTAATGATCACCCCTTTAAGCAGATCTCGCTCAGCGGGCCGGAGTAGGGCCACGGTACCGTAAAGTGAAGCAAATACCCCGCCGCGGTCGATATCACCGGCCAGTAACACAGGAGCTTTGAGGCGGACGGCCAGGCCCATATTAACCAGGTCTTTTTCCCTTAAGTTTATTTCAGCCGGACTGCCGGCTCCTTCAATAATAACAATATCGTGATCCCGGGAAAGGCTTTTATAAGCATCGTCTATAACCGGAAGCAATTTTTCTTTCCACTGCAAATAATCCATGGCAGCCATATTACTCACCGCCCGGCCCATAACGATAACCTGGGAACCCCGGTCTGATGTGGGCTTTAAAAGCACCGGGTTCATATTTACCTGCGGCTCTATCCCGGCTGCTTCAGCCTGCATCACCTGGGCCCGGCCCATCTCCAGCCCCTCGCGGGTAACAAATGAATTCAGGGCCATATTCTGCGACTTAAAGGGAGCAGCGCTGTAACCGTCCTGCTTGAAGATACGACATAGGGCGGCACATAAAACACTTTTACCGACTGAAGAAGCGGTCCCCTGGACCATCAATTTTCCTTTCATGTTCGATCACCTCCGGCCGAATCGCCGGTTCCTGTCTTGCTATTTTTCTCTGCTGCAACTTTACAGTATTGGCTGCTCCTGAGATAATGCTCAGTTTCCCGGATCAAGCGCAGGTTATTGGCCCGCTTAAGCACGGCAACCCGAAAATAACTTTGATCCAGGCCGTAAAAGTTATCTGCCCGCCGGATAAGCACCCCCCGCCTGGCCAGATAATCCTGGAAAGCTGCTACATTAAAAGCAGGATCGGTGCCCTGCACCAGCAAAAAGTTCGCCGCACTGTTAAAAACCCGGAAACAACCGGTTTCCTTAAATTTTATGCTTAAAAAGTTTCGTTCTTTTTCGATTAAATCCAGGGTTTCTGCCAGGTAATCTTTCTTTTCCAGGCAGTAAGTGCCGGCTGCCTGGGCTAATATATTGACCCGCCACGGATCGCCCCAGCGGGTAAGCTTCTCTACTTCACTTTCGGGACCAATCAGGCAGCCAAGGCGCAGTCCGGGCAAAGCCCAGAGTTTAGTCAGGGAAATGACCACCCACAATTTTGCGTTTTGCCGATCGCGGAGGCTCTCTTCCGGCCGACCGCTAAGCGGAATGAAGCTTTCATCGATCATTACCGACGCATCCCGTTTCTCTGCCGCTGCTAAGAGTTTAAGAAGATCGCATCTTTGGTGTAACATCCCGGTCGGATTAGAAGGGTTGCAAATTACCAGCCAATCCCCCTGTTCAAGCCTGCTTTCCAGGAAAACCGGATCAATATGCTCTCCGGGCCGCAGTGGATAACGCTCCACCAAAGAACCGGCCAGGACAGCAGCCCTCTCGTACTCTGAAAAGGCGGGGGCAGGAACAAGAACCCGCCGGGGACGATGCCATAAGATCAAAAGATGTATCAGTTCGTTGGCCCCGTTACCCAGGAGTAATTGCCGAAGGGGCACATCGAGGAAAAAAGCCAGATCTTCGCGTAGTTCACGGGCCTGGGGAGAAGGATAGTTTACTATTTCTGTTAATGTTTCGCTTAAGTATTCTATCAGTCCGGAAGGTGGCCCAAGCGGGTTGACATTACTGCTGAAATCAAGCAGTTCCCCTCCAGCCGGATTCCACTGCCGGGCTGCCCGAACCAGGTCTCCGCCATGCCCGCCGGTTTGATTATCAAAAGCCCTGGACAAGAGAAATCACCACCTTTGTTGTAAGAGCGGCAGCGCCGGATAACTGCGAGGCCAGGTAAAATCCGGTTAAAAAAAACATTTCTCCCAGTTCACTGCAAGCCCCGAGGATATCACCGGTTAAACCGCCCAGGCGGCGGGAAGCGTAAAAAGCCAGAATATGGGCAGCAGCCAGGGCTAAAACACAGCCCCCCAAAACCGGGCCGAGCAGATCAGGCTGCCGCCAGGAAACCAGGGCGATCAGGAATAAAGCCCCGGTTGATGCCTTGAGCAGGACCGGCCAGCGAAGCTCCCGGAGGAAAAGACCGCCCAGGCCCTGATTGCGCGCCGGGGCAAACCACGCTCCGGCGTAAACTATAGCCCATCTTCCCGCCAGGGGCATAAAGAACAAAGCGATCGGAAGCAGAAAAAACGCCCCCAGTTCGGCAAGCAAGGTAAATTTCAGGAGATAAACAAAAAAAAGTGAAGCGGCACCCATCACCCCGATGGAGCTGTCTTCCATTGCTTTAAAAGCCTTTTCCCGGCTGGTGGTCCCGATCAAACCGTCAGCCGCATCTGTTAAGCCGTCAAAGTGCAGGCCGCGTGTGAGCAGGAAACTTATAATCAACACGATCACGGCTACCGGGGCCGGCGGAAAAACCTGCCCTGCCAACCACCCTGAGCCTGCAAAAAATATTCCAAGGGTTGCCCCGGCCAGGGGAAAACAGGCTGCTGAAGCAGAAAGTTCCCTGCTGTCAGAGCTGAATTGCACATGGGGCAGCGGTATGACCGTTAAAAATGATAGAGCGCGGAGATAACTTTTCAAAAAATGATTACCTCCCGGGTTTCTAACCAGTAAAGTATAACCAGAAAGCATATAAATGCCAAAAAAGAAGTCTGCCGGAACAGGTCCAGACCCCGCTTGATATCCGCCATTTCCGGTTCCCTTCCAAATGAATTGATTAACGGCTGGACCCTGGGCTGCCCGCGGTAAAAATCAGGCCCGCCGAACTTTATACCGAGCGCTCCCGCCGCAGCTGCTTCAGGCCAGGCGCTGTTGGGACTGTCATGTTTGTTACGGTCATCAACCAGGACCCGCAGGCCGGATCTGAATGCTCCATTAAGAGCAGCAGCCAGGATAATCAGTACAGCTGTAATCCGGGAGGGAATAAAACTCAAGATATCATCAAGCTTTGCTGAGAAAAATCCCAGACTGCTATACTCCTTTGTCCTATATCCGAGCATTGAATCAAGGGTATTAACCGCTTTATAAAATACAGCCAATGGAGCGCCCCCGACTGCGGCAAAAAAAAGGGGGGCAACCAGCCCGTCGGCGCTGTTTTCAAACAAGCTTTCAAGGGCCGCCCGCGAAACACCGTTTTCGTTCAAGCGGCTGGTATCCCGGCTGACCAGTAAAGCAACACTCGACCGGGCTTGTTCCAGTCGTCCGCATTGTAAATCCCGGCCGACTCTTGTTACATGCCTGTGCAGATCGCCGCCGGCCAGCACCGTAAATAATAAATATATTTCCAGGCTCCATCCGGCAAACTGGTTAAGTTTATAGGCACCTTCAAGCATAACGATGGTTAAAACCAAAGAGCCGCCGGCTGCGAGAACAACCAAAAACGCGCCTGCTATTTTTAAGCCCGGCGGGGAAGCAAACAACCGGCGGCTTAACTTCTCCAGCATTGCAACGGCTGCTCCCAGGAGACGGACCGGGTGAGGGAAACGGTGCGGATCGCCGATCAAAAAATCCAACAGGTAGGCCAGCGCAAAGGCTGATATGCATAATGTTATCCGTTCCAATTATTTTAACCTCTGGGCGATACCGCAAACTACCATCCAGACCTGATCAGACGCAGCCGCCATTACCTGGTTGGCCCGGCCGGAGTAATCACGGAAAACCCGGCCCAGGGGATAATTCGGTACAACACCCATACCCACCTCATTGGTAACCACCACCACTTCAGCCGCACATTTGCCGGCTGTTTCAGCCAAAATATTTATATAGTCAAGAGCGCGTTCGCCGGCTGCTTCAAGCAGGTTCTCGTCGGCATAGATATCCTCTCCCTGCCGCAGCACTCCATGCTGTTCCAAATCCGCCAAAATGCGGTTGCTGATCAACAAAGTCAGGCAGTCGAGAAGGAAAAGGCTGTTACTGTCAACATCATTTTCAAGGACCAGGTGCGGTTCAAGAGCTTCTTCCACAGTTTTAAAACTTTCCGGACGTCTCTTACGGTGGGCGGCGACACGCTTTAGCATTTCCCGGTCATCTGCCCGGGCAGTAGCCAGGTAAGTTACCTTTTTTTCGCTCTTTCGGGCCAGCTGTTCAGCAAAAGTGCTCTTACCGCTGCGCGCTCCACCGGTTATCAGGACCAAAGGCCCCCTGTTACAATCGCTCATCTCCTGCGCCTCCGTCCGGGCGGACAACCGCCGTTAAGTCACCAGACCTTTCTAAAACCACGGCCCCTTTTTGCACCAGGTTATCCAGCAGTTGCAGAGCTTTACCGCTGTAATCCCGTTTTTCAACCCCGGCCAGGTCAATAATATAAACCGGTTTGCCCTCTTCTAAAACCGCTTCCACTTCTTCAAATATTGGCAGGTTGCCTTCGCCAAAGGGAATAGGCGGCACTACCACCAGATCTGAACCGCGCATCAATTGCAGGTGTTCTTCTCTGTGAGCGCCGTTCATACTGGTAAACGGAGGAACGATTACTACCGGCAAACTGTGAAAATGAGCAAAGCGGCAGCCGCTGTCCTGGGTTGAAACCGGACCCACCGAAAGTTTGCAGCCTTGCTGGTTTAGCAACTCTAAAACCGGCAGGGATTCTTCTCCGCCGCCGATCACGTGCACCGCCTTCCCCTGGATATTGTTTTCATCGGGAACGCGTCCCCTGGCAACACTAACCTGTAAAGCACCGTTCAGGGGATGGCGGTAAGTTGAGGCCGGGACCCCGTATGATTTACGGATATTTTCCGGGGTAATCACTTCTTCTGCCCTTCCGGCCGCCATTACCCGGCCGCCGGCAAGTAAAACAAAGCGATTAAAGTGATGGACAGCCAGATTGATATCGTGGATGGCGGCAACGACTGTTACCTTTTGTTCACGGTTGAGTCGGGCGGCCAATTCCAAAAACATGGACTGATAACCGATATCCAGGTTGGCCGTCGGTTCATCTAGAAGCAGCGCTTCGGGCTGCTGGCAAACAGCACGGGCCATAATCACCCTTTGTTTTTCTCCGCCGCTTAAAGCAGTTATCGAGCGTTCTGCCAGATGGGCCACCCCGGTCATTTCCATTGACCTGCGGACTATATCCCGATCACTCTGATCTTCTTTCTGAAAACGGCTAAGATAAGGGAAACGGCCCATCATAACGATATCTTCCACCGTAAAATCAAAGTCAGCCGCCGTTTCCTGGGGGACCACCGCCATCTTACGGGCTGCCTCTTTACTGTCAAACAGCTTTAGTTCCCGGCCGTCAAGCAGGATATGACCGGCGCTTGGTTTTAAGATCCGGCTTATGCAGCGCAAAAGGGTCGATTTGCCGGCTCCGTTAGCTCCGAGCAAAGCTACCAGGTCCCCGCGATCGACATTAAAATTTGTATCCTGTAGAACCGGCTGGGCATCATAGGCCAGCTTCAGACCGTGAACTTCTATATTCAGTCCCACGCTTTCTATCCTCCTCCGCCGAAATAGCGCAGTTTCTTGCGTTTTTTCAACAAGTAAACAAACATCGGGGCCCCGATCAGGGCGGTAATAATACCGACCGGCAGTTCCGAAGGGGCAATAATAACCCGGGCCAGGGTGTCGGTGGCAATAAGCAGGACCGCACCAAGCAAGGCCGAGGCCGGCAGAAGAAAACGGTGATCCGGTCCGGCCACCAGGCGCACGAAATGAGGGACCACCAGCCCGACAAAACCGATGATCCCGCTGGTAGAAACCGCTGCCGCCACCAGCAGGGAGGAGCCGGCCAACATGATCTTTTTAACCCTCTCGGTGTTTACGCCAAGATTACTGGCCGTTTCTTCCCCGAGCAGCATGGCATTAAGCTCCCGGGAAAAGATGCTGACACAAATATAGCCGACCAGGGCATAGGGAACCATTACCCTGACCTGATGCCAGGTTGCCCCGCCGAGCCCGCCCATCATCCAGAAGACCACCATGTGCAACTTCTCACCGGCAAAATAAGTAAGCAATGAAACCAGGGCGGAAAGAAATGCGCTGACCGCAATCCCGGCCAACAGCAGGGTCATCACCGGAACAGCCCGGCCAACACGGGCCATACTGTAAACCAGCATAATGGTAATAATGCCACCGCCAAAAGCAAATAACGGTACAGCTCCGAAACCGCCCACGGCCAGGCTAAACCCGCTGAGCATGGCAAAAACCGCTCCCAGGGCCGCCCCCGATGAAATCCCGATCACGTAGGGATCGGCCATCGGGTTGCGAAAAAGCCCCTGGAAAACAGCGCCGGATACGGCCAGTGAGCTGCCAACCGCCGCAGCCAGAAGCACCCGGGGCAGGCGAATTTGCAAAAGAATATCTTCATGGACCTCGAGCACCTCAACACCGGCAAAAGAAAGCGAAACCGGCGAAGTATCAAACAAAATGATCAGGACACTCCGCCAACCGATCGATACGGCTCCCAAAACCATGGCGCTGACCGCAGAAAATAATAAAAGGACAATAAGGCCGGCCATAAAAAGCTTTTTCTTTGCGCCGGCCTCGTCTTCGCTTCGTTTATTACATTGCTTTAGCTCCGACGTCTTAACTTCCCTCACTTCTAAGCGTGTACATTTTGATTAAAACTTATCCGGATAAAGCAGCTCCGCCGCTTCCTCGACTGCTTCCACTACCCGCGGTCCGGGACGGGCAAATACGTCATCAGAAACAGCATAAATTCTTTTATTTTCCACAGCCGGGACACTTTCCCAGCCGGGCCTACCGGCCATCTCATCTGATACAAAATCGGCCGTTCCATGATAATCCGGATATA
>SLRT01000140.1 GCA_007130825.1 Syntrophomonadaceae bacterium
TAATAATATATGTCAAGAATATTCCGACTATCAGGGCAGCCTGGGTCGCTGGCCGGGCGGCTCAGGCTGCTCCTATGCGCCAGTCTCAAAGAGATTGCCTGAAATCTGTTTTAATATTGCCGGGCCATGCAGATATCAATTCTGTTGCTTCAATTGCCGCCCTGCTGCTTGATTAGGGATGAATTGTTGCACTTTTATAATTCAGGCTCCCAGGGCTTCACGCAAATCATCTGCCAGGTCCTCCGGATCTTCCAGGCCGACTGAGAGCCGGACGAGCTCGGGCGTAATCCCCAGTGCTTCACGTTTGTCTTCCGGAATAGTGGCATGAGTCATGGTATAAGGGTGGCAGGCCAGTGATTCTACCCCGCCCAGGCTTTCCGCCACTGCAAATATTTTCAGTTTCCGGAAAAAGTAATCCACCCGCACCGGGTCTTCCAATTTGAATGAGACCATACCACCCCATCCTCTCATCTGCCTCCCAGCCAGTTGATGACCGGGATGCTCTTTAAGGCCCGGATAGTAAACCGATGCTACCGCCGGGTGGGCCAGCAGGAATGAGGCAATATCAGCAGCACCACGCTGGTGGGCTTCCATACGTACCGGCAGGGTTTTAATCCCCCGCAGAACGAGCCAGGCATCAAATGGAGAAGGGACCGCTCCAGCCGCGTTTTGGTAGTAACTCATTTTTTCATAAAGAGATTGATTGGAAGTAACTACCGCTCCACCAATAAGATCGGAATGACCGTTGAGGTACTTGGTAGTACTGTGCACAACTATTTCTGCCCCCAGGGCCAGGGGGTTTTGTAGGTACGGGGTGGCAAAGGTGTTATCCACTACCATGGTTGATCCATTTTTCTGCGCCAACTCAGCGATAGACCTTAAATCGAAAATATTCAACAGCGGGTTAGTCGGGCTTTCCAGCCAGATCATTCTGGTCTTATTTGTAAGCGCACGGTTGAAAGCCTCCGGGTTAGAACCGTCCACGTAGGTTACCTGGAGTCCCCGCCGCTGATAAATTCCGGTGAAAATGCGAAAGGTGCCGCCGTAGACTTCAGAACACGATACCAGGTGGTCTCCTGGCTCCAGAAGGTTCACCACCGCGTCAGTGGCAGCTGATCCTGAGGCAAAACCCAGCCCGTATGCCCCCCCTTCCAAGGAGGCCAGGCACTCCTCCAGGGCTGACCGGGTGGGGTTACCGGTGCGGGAGTATTCATAGCCCTTGTGTTCTCCAGGCGCTTCCTGGGTAAATGTAGAGGTGGCATATATTGGCACTATTGTTGCCCCCGTTACCGGATCGGCCTCCTGGCCGGCATGAATGGCCCGGGTTGCAAACTTTTTATCTTGCATTCTTATCCCTCCTTATCATCGAGAATCATTGAGAAAAACAAGAAGATCTCTAAAGATCAAAAGGCTGTTTAAGTTTTCTCTTGGCGGTTTCCACCATGATCCTGTGTAGTTGTTTCCACAGTAAAACCATTTTCTTCCATCCAGTGGTCGGAGAAAATACTTGAAATGTAGTTACGCCCGGTATCGGGCAGCATCACCACTATTATTTTTTCTTCCTGTAGACGAACCGCAAATTTTAATGCTGCCGCC
Organism: Syntrophomonadaceae bacterium; assembly: GCA_007130825.1. Taxonomy (GTDB): domain Bacteria; phylum Bacillota; class Dethiobacteria; order DTU022; family DTU022; genus B1SED10-74M. The sequence continues at coordinate 1,597 of SLRT01000140.1, forward strand.
ACTGCCGTTCCTGCAGACCCGCCCACCAGAAGGCCCTCCTCCCGGGTCAGCCGACGGGCCATGGTAAAGGATTCCTGGTCCGTTATCCGGATCATTTCATCAACCACCTGACGGTCATATGTATCGGGGAAAAAATCTTCACCGATACCTTCCACTTTATAGGGTTTGGGAGTATCCCCGGAAAGAATGGAACCCGCCGGATCAGCCCCTACCACCGTCAAAGAAGGTTTCTTCTCTTTCAGGTAACCCCCTGCTCCGGAGATTGTACCGCCGGTGCCGATCCCGGCAACAAATACATCCACCTCTCCATCGGTATCTGCCCATATTTCCGGTCCCGTGGTCCGGTAATGGGTTTTAGGGTTAACCGGGTTGCCAAACTGGTTCGGCCGGAAGGCGCCGGGTATCTCCCGAGACAACCTATCAGCTACACCGTTATAGCTTTCCGGTGAGTCGGGAGGGACATCAGTCCGGGTAATAACCACTTCAGCCCCGTACGCTTTCAATAAATCGATTTTATCACGGCTCATCTTGTCCGGTAGAACAAAAATGCAGCGGTATCCACGAGCGGCGGCAGACAATGCCAACCCCACTCCTGTATTTCCGGCAGTGGCTTCAACGATAGTGCCACCCGGTCTGAGTAACCCAACCCGTTCTGCTTCTTCGATCATGGTCAGTCCGATACGATCCTTAACACTGCCGCCGGGATTTATGCTTTCCAATTTAACCATGATGGTGGCTTTCATCCGGGCGTTAATTCGGTTCAATCGAACCAGGGGTGTCCCGCCGATCAACTCCTCAATGCGATTAAAGTAACGCATACTATCTTCTCCTTTACTTGGCCTTTATTTAAATCAATCTCTTTATAAAAAAGTTTTGTGTGCTATGTAATGTAAGATATAATATATACCTTGTCAATAGGTTTTATGGTATTTTAGTGATAATACCCCAAGAAATCATTTAACGAACTATTCAAGCCTTCGCTAAGATTACAGAATTAAACTCTTCAATCGCCAACTGTTACTTTTCACGATCGCTTGTGAATTTTTTAATTTTTCACAACCATTGACTTCAGAACTGCAATAAATTATACTTATTCTATCGGAGTAGTTTTATATTGTTCCGATTATCACAAATCCCGGGAGGTGAACAAATATGTTTGAACAGGGTACAGTGGAAAAAGTTTGTCCGTCATGCAAAAAGAGCTTCTTCCCCCAAAAGAAAGAGGTCAGCAAAACATTCTGCGGAGAAGAGTTGGTTTGTTCTCCGCCAGGGGAAAACTACAAATCGTCTGATTGCCGAAGCTATTATTTTTGCTCAACCGCTTGTCTGGAGGATTTTGAGGATAGTCTGCCTACCTGCAGTTCTATTTCCAGCTGGAGACGGTTTATGGAAAAGATTAACCGGGTTAGCACCACCAACGGAATCGCCGGTGCCAGACCGCATCACCTGAGTAAGTATAATAAATAAAAGCTTTCTGCCTTCTGAAATAGCCCGGGTCATCCCCTATTACGGTGCAACCCGGGCTATTTTATTTTTGAATTACCATAAATAATCACCAAGATCATTATAATGGAAATGATAATCTCTGCATTAATAAGAGCTCAAAACAGCCAGGCAATTGCTGCTAGTCAAATTTTTTTGAAAGAGTATTATAGGGTTGATTACCTCATGGGTATTTGAAAGGTTGACTGAAGAAGGGTTTATAGATCAGGCCCTTACTCCCGTTTAGGCCTGATCTATCTTCAAGATCAATTTTTTCTTGACAACTAGATTTGAAACATGTATCATTGTTTTTATATTTACAAGTAAAGCTATGGTAATTATATCAGTTTAAGGAGGAACAATGATGCTTAAGAGCGCGCTGACAAACTCATCAAAACCTGACCGGCGATCCTGCTGTAAATGCTTCTTCTATGTTCTTAACACCTCCTTTCATCTGTTTACCAACCGGGGCGGGCTTCCAGCTATGCACTCTCTTTCTGCTGTAACTTAAAGAGTAGCCTGACAAACACTTAAACAGAAAAAAGGGAGGCAATTATTATGACCCACAGTTTTTCCACCTTGTCAATTCATGCCGGTCAGCAAGCTGATCCAACTACCGGTTCTCGTGCAGTGCCGATTTACCAGACCACCTCATACGTTTTTGAATCGGTTGAACATGCTGCCGGGCTTTTCGGCCTTGAACAGGAAGGCAATATTTATTCCCGCATCATGAATCCGACGGTTGATGTACTGGAGAAAAGATTAGCCGCACTCGAAGGAGGCAGCGCCGCTTTAGCCCTGGCTTCCGGCCAGGCAGCAACTTCACTGGCAATATTTAACCTGGCCCGGGCCGGTCATAACATTGTCAGCAGCGCCCACCTATACGGCGGCACTTACAATCTTTTCGCCTATACCCTGCCGCGTTTCGGCATTAACGTTCGCTTTGCAGACCCCCTAGACCCGGCCAGCTTTGCTGAAGCAATAGACAACAATACCAGGGCAATTTTTGTTGAATCAATAGGCAATCCAAAGAATCGTATCGCTCGCTTCAAAGAAATCAGTGCAGTGGCAAAAAATCATGGTCTTCCCCTGATTGTCGATAATACAGTAACTACTCCTTACTTATTCCGTCCTTTCGAACATGGAGCAGACTTAGTGATCCACTCCCTGACCAAGTTTATCGGCGGTCATGGTAACTCAATTGGAGGCGCTATCGTAGAAAAAGGAACTTTTCCCTGGAATAATGGCATGTTTCCAGAATTCACCAGGCCGGATCCCACCTATAACGGCATCAATTATTGGGATTCTTTTGGCGCTGATGCGGGTGGCATCGCTTTTGCCATAAAATGCCGGGTGCAGCTGTTAAGGGATTTAGGATCCTGCCTGGCTCCTTTTAATGCTTTTCTTTTCCTGCAGGGATTGGAAACACTTCCCCTGCGCATGACCAAACACTGTGAAAATGCCCTGGCTGTGGCCAGTTGGCTCAAAAATCATCCGGCTGTCACCTGGGTCAATTATCCTGGCCTCGCGGACCATCCGGATTATAACTATGCCCGGGATATCCTGCCCCATGGACAGGGAGCCATTCTGGGTTTCGGCGTCCGGGGCGGCCTTGAAGCCGGGGCCAACTTGATCAATGCTGTAAAACTGTTCTCACATCTGGCCAATATTGGTGATGCCAAGTCATTGATTATCCACCCGGCTTCAACTACTCATCGCCAACTTTCCCCGGATGAACGTCTTCAATCCGGAGTAACCGACGACTATGTACGACTCTCGGTGGGATTGGAAGAGGCGGCAGATATAATTGCCGATCTGGATCAGGCCCTGGAAACAAGCCAAAACGCACCGGTAGTTAGGGGGCAGAAAAAAGATGACTGATCCCCTCAACGTCTGCCTCGAAAAAAAAGCTGGCTTTGATCTTCCCGATTCACCTTCCTCTGTCGGTTGGACAAAACCGCAAAAAATAATCCTTGCCACTAGTGACAATCCTTTGCCGCTTGACTGCGGAGCAAGTTTTGCCCCCATAACGGTTGAATTTGAAACATACGGCCAGCTCTCTCCGGCTAAGGATAATGCCATTTTTATCCTGCATGCCCTTTCCGGTGACGCCCATGCAGCCGGTTGGGACGCCGACTGGCAAAAAGATAAGCGGCCGTGGAGAAAAAACAAACCCGGTTGGTGGGACGAGGCGATTGGCCCGGGTAAAGCTTTCGATACCAACCGCTATTTTGTAATCTGTGCAAATCTCCTCGGCAGTTGTTACGGAACAACAGGACCATGGGAAACCGATCCCCTGACCGGCAAACCTTACGCCCTGAACTTTCCCGTAGTCACAGTCGATGACTGGGTTCGTTTACACTTACGCCTTCAAGACTACTTCGAAATCGAAAAACTGCTGGCTGTGGTCGGGGGATCGCTGGGCGGACAGCAAGCCCTGGCCTGGTCCATCAATTATCCTGAACGGATCAAATCCGCGATCATTTTCTCCGCTTCGGCCCGTCTCGGGGCCCAGGGGTTGGCTTTCAATGCAGTGGGACGGCAAGCTATTTTTAACGATCCCAGTTTTAACAATGGCAACTACTACGGATTAACACCACCATGGGGCGGTTTGGAACTGGCCCGAATGCTCGGACATATCACCTATCTTTCCTATGAATCGATGGAAGGTAAATTCGGGCGCCGTTTTCAAAATGGCACGCAACCCTGCTACCGACTTAATAGTGAATTTTCTGTAGAGAGTTACCTTGAACACCAGGGGCGCTCTTTTGTCCAGCGTTTTGACGCCAACAGTTATCTATACCTGACCAGGGCTATGGATTATTATGACGCATCTTCTCACGGTGGAGGAAATCTGGCTGAAACCTGTTCTTCAATCGATGCACAGCTATTGTTAATAGCTTACACTTCCGACTGGCTGTACCCTCCGGCATCAACCAGGGCTTTAGCTGAAGCAATTATTGCCAACCATAAGCCGGTCTCCTATATCGAGATTCCTTCGGCTTACGGGCACGACGCATTTTTACTGGAGGTTACCCGGACTGCTCCCCTTGTTGCTTCATTCTTGGAAAATGCATTAGAAAAGGGTGATCAGTGATGAACAATGGAAAACGTTGGGATCACAACCTGATCTATGACCTGATCGAAGCAAACTCTTCAGTTCTTGATCTTGGCTGCGGTAACGGCGAACTGCTGGCTAAGCTGATTAACAAAAAAGCCATAAACGGGCAGGCGGTAGAAGCCAATCCTGACTATGTGGCTGAAGCTGTCAGCAACGGGGTGGCGGTATACCAAAAAAACCTCGATCTCGGCCTGGCCGAGTTTAAAAACAAATCATACGACTACGTGATCCTGGAAAAAACCTTGCAGCAGTTACAGCGGCCGCTACTGGTTCTGAAAGAAATTTTACGCATCGGAAATAAGATTATTGTCAGCTTCCCCAATTTCAATTACAAAGGAATAATTGGCCAACTGCTGCAGACAGGAAGAATGCCGGTTATCTCTTCTTTGCCTTACAAATGGCATAACACTCCAAACATTCATCTTTTCACACTCGCCGATTTTATGGATTGGGCCGGCGAAAACGATATTGAAATTAACAAAGGCTATGCTGCCGAAAATTCGGAAGTTCGTCCTCTAAAAATGCCCGAAGATAACACAGAAGCGGAAGAATTGCTGTTTGTCTTAAAATCGTGACATATACAGCAGTTAACCCGTTTAAACAATTATAATCTAAACTTTATTAATCACTGACCGGGGGATTAGCGAGCGCACTTTACGAATATACCGGGAGCAGGAATTCAGGAATTGTTTGTTCAGTGCCTTCGATCCCCTCTTCTATTATTATCTAATCACCCCTCCCGGATATGTGAAAATAAGCACATATATTGTGACAAAATTAACTTGTATTGTGAATA
>SLRT01000135.1 GCA_007130825.1 Syntrophomonadaceae bacterium
GGGTCCATCCAGCCTGTGTAAAAAGCGGCAAATGGCGTGATGTCGTGAACAAATGAGATCACCTGGCAAGAAATGCGGGTGAGCATTCAAAACGGCGGAATTTGTTGCTAAAATAACCCTGAAGATGCAGGCCTGCTGAAATAGATAGTTTGGGAAGCGGCGCATGAGCGTCGCACTATGAGCAAATCCCACCGCTGCTAATGACGGATTATTGCAAGCAAAATAAAAGTTTGTGCCTCATTAACCGGAAGAAGCATGGCCTCGAGCCATAAGTTTTGCCCTCCGTCCCGTATTCAATGCTACACAGGTGTTTGTTAACCCTCTTCCAGGCACTCTGTAGTTCCCTTTTTTAAATAGGAACAGTATATTGCGGTTACGACCCCGATCATTTACCCTTTAAAAATATTTTATGTCCATATGGTATTTAAAGGCAAAATATGCTTATTTTTGTAGCAAAGCTTGCCATTATATTGTATAATATTAATGGGACTTAATGTAGGAAAGACATCGACCGAAAGGTTTATTAAACTTAATGAATATATATATAATCGCCCAGGACCTGGACTTTTGCGACCAGGGAGAAGATCGCTTCTTTAAACTGGGACGAAAATTAAATTCCCGGGGCCATGATGTGACTGTATTTACCGTAAGCGGCGCTGTTGACCTGGACCTGGGTAAAAAAAAGATCGGGCTGGTGCAAAAAAACGGCCTGAAAGTGATCGCTTTTAACGTGGGCCGTGACCCACGGAGGGGCGGCTTCAAGAAGTTATTTGCTTGCCTGAAGTTTGCCCGGATGACCTGGAGGCAGGGGCAAAGGCATCCCCGGCCGGATCTGGTTATTGCCGCCTCCCCGCCCCTGACGGCGGTTTTGTCGGCGCTGAAGCTGACTGAATATTACCGGGTGCCCCTGGTCATGGAGGTCAGGGAACTCTGGCCGGGGGGGAATTTGTGTAACGGGGTCTTAACGAAGGCCTGCCAACGGATGGCGCAAAAAACCTACGAGCAAGCCGGCCGGATCATCGCCTGCCGGCCGGAAATTGCCGCGGCGATCAAGGAGCGCCTGGTTGAACCAGACAAGGTGCAGGTTATCGAAGACCGGGGCGATGAACGGTTGCTGATCGAAAAATACGAAGGCGCTATTGAGGAGCTTACAGTAAAAAATAAAAATTCACCACACAGGGAGGAAGGAAAATGAGCGATTCGCGCAATACTAATAGAAGCGGTTCGCGTATCGAGTTGAGCAGGAAAAGAAAAGCTGCCAGAAAGAATAAACTTTACCGCATCCTGGCCGCGGTGTTGGTTGTTGCCGGGATCGGGGTGTTAGGCTATACCTTTTTAGAGCGTTACCTGGTCGATTACCGCCAGGACCAGCTGCGGGATGATTTTGAAGCTGCGGCCGGTTTCCGGAATATCTTTGAAGAACCGCCGAAAACAATCGAAATCGACGAATGGCAGCCGATGATGCTGATCATTCCCGCTATTGATGTCGAGCTTGTTGCCGTCGGCGGGGGAGATGTTTTCGACGAGAACTTGCTGGACCAGGGACCGACTCATTTCCAGATGAGCGACCTGCCGAGCACAGAAGGGGGTAACGTCGCATTTGCCGGTCACCGCGCCGGGCGGTGGAACTTCTTCCTGGACATCGATAAGCTGGAAGAAGGCGACGAAATATATCTCGATGTAGAAGACGGCTACCGCTTTATATATCACGTCGAATGGGTAAAAGTTTTTGATAAATACGACTGGGAACCGATATACAGCACCGACTATCCGGCGATAACTTTGCAGACTTGTGAACCAAAGCATGTGGTTAACCCCGATTACCGCTTGATGGCCCGGGGCAGGCTGGAAGAGGTGGTTGAAATACCGGTCGAAGCTCCGGAAGTTAATTGATACGTTATTTGGGAATAGCTGCCATTCCGGTGCCCGGTATCGAGCCTGTTTTTCCACTCGGACCGGGCAATTTACAGTCTTAATTGCAGAAGGTGAAGCAAGCCAGGAGGTGTAATGTTGCTAAAAAGGCCGCATATATTGTTGCTGTTCCTGTTTGGAATCGCTCTTGGTTTAGTGGGCGCTGCCTGCCTGCAGGAAGAGGATGAGCAGGAAGAAGTTGATGAAGAGGCATTGATTGCGATCAATGATTATGTCCGGGAAATGACCGCTGTCATGCCAGATGTCAAGATCGACTTGCAAAGTTGGGTCAGGAAGCCTCATGCTGATGATATGCCCTTAAATTATGACCGGGAAAGAATGATGTGGCTGCGGGAACACAAGCAAACTATCGAAGAAATCAGGGACAAGCATCTGGATACAGATTTTCCGGAGGCAGAAGAGGTCGTCGATTGGGATGTGGTGGTGGTCCGCGGTGAACGGGAATGGGAGCTCGATGGAGAAGCGTGGATCGATGCGCTGGAAAAACTGGACAACCTGGTCGAAGAGCTGACCGGGACGATCGCGATGATTATCGAAAATGACGGCGAGCTTAATATGGAGCAGTCAGAGCGGGTCAAAGCGCTGATTAATGATATTAAGCCGGTAGTGGAGGAAGTGCGCGCTGAAATTTTCAGGGAGTAGGTTGTGCCTGCTCTTTTTTTGATGCGCTGGACATGGGTTAAGCTAATTTTTCTTGTTTAAATAAAGTAGCAGGAAGAAGGGTGTGTAGCTAAATTGAAAGATGCCGAGAAACTGAATATTATCATTGTCGGCACCGGCTATGTCGGTCTGACCACCGGGATGGCCCTGGGTTACCTCGGTCACCGGGTGATCTGTGTCGATAAAGATACGGCTATTGTCGACAAGCTGGAAAGGGGAATTTCGACCATCTATGAGCCCGGCCTGGAGGAACTGCTCCGGGATGGACGGGAGACGGTAACCTTTTGCGGTGATATGCTCGAGCACCTGCCGGAGGCCGATATCGTGATTATTGCCGTGGGCACTCCATCCAAGAGCAATGGTGATACCGATTTAAGTTACGTTGAGGGGGTCGCAAGCGAAATTGGGCAGGCTATGGACCCGGAAAGCCCGCCGGTGATCGTCAACAAGTCGACGGTGCCGATCGGCACAGCCCGCCGGGTGGAAACGGTGATCAAGGAAGAGCTGGTCAAGAGGGGAGTGTCCTGCTGTTTCAGCGTCGCCTCCAACCCGGAGTTTTTACGGGAGGGTTCAGCCTTGCACGACACCTTTTATCCCGACCGCATCGTCGTCGGCACCGAAGACGTGCAGGCCCTTAATTTACTGCGGCAGATGTATGCGCCGATCCTGGAGCAAACTTTTACCCCTCCGCAGGCGGTGCCCCGCCCGGAAACTGGCAGCCTGCCGGCCCTGGTGACAACCAGCCCGACCAGCGCGGAGCTGATCAAGTATACGGCCAATGCCTTCCTGGCGATGAAAATATCTTTTATCAACGAATTTGCTTCGATTGCCGACAAGGTTGGGGCCGATATTGTCGAAGTGGCCAAAGGGATCGGGCTGGATAAACGGATTGGCCCCGGTTTCTTAAAAGCCGGGCCCGGCTGGGGTGGCAGCTGTTTTCCCAAAGATGTCAGGTCCATTCTTTTTACCGGCAGCCAGTACAACTGCGATATGCAGCTGGTCCAGGCAGCCCTGGAGGTTAACCGCAAACAGCGCAAGAAAGTGATCGAAAAGGTGCAGCAGAGCCTGAAGGTGATCCGGGGCAGTACCATCGGGGTGCTCGGACTGGCTTTCAAACCCAATACCGACGATATCAGGGAATCTCCGGCTATTGATGTGATCAGGGAGCTTTTAGATATGGGGGCGCGGGTGAAAGCGTACGACCCGGTGGCCCGGGACAAGTACCGTCAAAATTTCCCCGAGCAAAACATAATCTACTGCGATTCAGCGGCGGAAGCGGCTCAAGAAAGCGATGCCCTGCTCCTTTTGACCGACTGGGATGAATTCCGCCACCTGCCCTGGCCGGAGTTTGGGGATAATATGAAAAGTAAAATAATTATCGATACCCGCAATATGCTCGACAGCAACGAGCTGAGAAGCAGCGGTTTTACCTACAGCGGGATCGGCAGGTAAATATATACCACCTGTTTTTAAGCGTTACCGCGCGGTGGCAGGACTTTAAGCCTAGATTAAGCGAACAGGGCCCGGGTGAGAAAAAGAGGACCGGAGCTGGAATAAATACTGGAATAAAAAAAGGTTGGATAAAATAAATGAAGCGCACTTATTAGCGCTTACAGGAAAATATAATTTTAAACGGTAGTGGTTAAAAGAAGAGGAGTCAGGCGGTGGTTTCTAAAACATATAATCACGGTTACCGGGCCCGAATAGCAAAGATTGTTTTTATCATTACCAGGGCCGATGACCTCGGCGGGGCGCAGGTGCATGTGCGGGATTTAGCTTCAGCCCTGCGAGAGCGGGGTTATGATGTATTGGTACTCGCCGGCGGAGGCGGGGCGCTCTTCGATGCCCTGGAGGAAAGGGGCGTGCCCTACCGGAAGCTGGAAAAGTTAATTCGCCCGATCAGGCCTCTCCGGGACTGGTCGGCGTTAAAAGAAATAAGAGATGCCTTGCAGGAAATAAAACCCGATGTGGTGACCACCCATTCCAATAAAGCCGGCCTGCTGGGACGACTGGCGGCGCGTTCGCTAAATATTGCCGTGGTCCACACCTCGCACGGCTTTTTGTTTGGCGGACAGCAAAGTAACGCCACCGGCCGATTTTACCGCCTGATGGAAAAGATCGGAGCCCGGGCCGGCGATAAGGTTATTGCTGTTTCAGAAAGCGAGTTTAATGCCGCAAAAAGCCTGGGGGTCATTCCGGCGGAAAAAATGGTTGTAGTTCACAACGGTTTGCCCGATGTCGGCCCGCGGTTCAGGGCCGATCCGGCCTGTGAGCCGCCTGTTCTGGTCATGGTCGCCCGCTTTACCGGCCCCAAGGATCATCCGACCCTGCTCAAGGCCCTGGGCGGCCTGAAAGATTACTCGTGGTCGCTGCAGTTGATCGGCGCGGGCGCGGAAATGGATGCGGCAAAAAAGTTGGCTGCAAAAACGGGCATTGCGCAAAGGGTTAGTTTTTTAGGGGCGCGGGAAGATATATCAGCCATTTTAGCCGCTGCGCAGGTTTTTGTCTTAAGTTCGAAGCGGGAAGGTTTTCCGCTCAGCATCCTGGAAGCGATGCGGGCCGGACTGCCGGTGCTGGCTTCAGCAGTGGGGGGAACCGGCGAAGCGGTGGAAGAGGAAAAAAGCGGTTTGCTCTTTCCACCGGGCGATGTAAAAGCGCTGCGAAAGCGCCTCGCTTGCCTGCTGGAAGATCCTGCTTTACGAAAAAACATGGGGCTGGCGGGACGCAAACGCTTTTTGGAAAAATTTACACTGGAGCAGATGGTAAACAAAACGGCTGCCGTTTACTGCAATATTGCCGCTTTGCCCGGTGAAGGGACAGATGATGCGGCAAAAGAAATCTCCACTTGAAAGACGGTTTTAAAATTTGTCCGCTTCAGCTAAGCTGTGGTTTCTTCTGCTTGTTTTTGACCTCCTGGCGGTAATAATCAACCGCTTCTTTGGGATCGCCGTCGAAAATCAGGTTTCCTTCATTTAGTATTAAAGCCCGGGTGCACACTTTTTTCATTATTTTCATGCTGTGGGTAACGATCAAGACCGCCCTGGCCTCTTCGAGCATATCCTGCATTCTGCCGGCCGCTTTTTCCTGAAAAGAGATGTCTCCGGCAGAGAGGGCTTCGTCGACGATAAAAATATCCGGTTGGAGCATGGCGGCAATACTAAAGCCTAGACGCGATCTCATTCCCTTGGAGTAATGTTTGACCGGCTGATCGATAAAATCGGCTAGCTCTGAAAATTCAATGATGTCATCTTCAACTTTTCTGATGACCTGCTTGGGAATACCGAGCATCATCCCGTTTAGGTAGATGTTGTCATACCCGGAAAGTTGAGGGTTAAAGCCGGTTCCGAAGCTAAGCAGGGCGGCGATGGTCCCGTTAACTGACAGATCACCCTGGTCCGGGCGGTAAATGCCGCATAAGGTGCGGCAAAGCGTCGATTTGCCCGCCCCGTTGGGTCCGATGATGCCGATGATTTCCTGATCATAAATATCAAAATTTAAATCTTTTAACGCCCAAAAGGGGCGGCCGTTTAATTTAAACTGCAGGCCCAGGTTTTTTACCGCGATTGCTTTCTCTTTCCCGGCGCCGCTTTCTGTCTTTTTTATGCGCCCGATTTTCTTTTTTTTGGGCTTGCTTTTCCCGGAAGCATACTGCTCATAAGCCTCGATAACCCCGCCGGGTTCCCCGGCGGCTTTTATTATGCCTTTTTCGATCCAGATCGCCCGGTTGCAGTGTTCCTCGACAAATTCAGTTTCGTGGGTAACCACAAGGACCATTTTCGCTCCGCTGACCAGTCCCCATACTTTTTCTATCGCTTTTTCCCTGAATTCCATATCACCGGTAGCCAGGACTTCGTCGATTACCAATATTTCGGCATCGATTACAGAAGCAATGCTAAAACCGAGGCGCGCTTTCATACCTTTGGAATAATATTTTAGCGGCTGCTCGAGAAACCGTCCCAGGCCGGAAAAATCCTGGATGGTGGGAAGCAGTTCATTGATCTTTTTTTTGGATAAACCGAGCATCATCCCGTTCAGAAATATATTTTCATTGCCGGTCAGATCTTGATCAAAGCCGGTTCCCAGGGAAAGCAGGGCCGAGACGCTGCCTTTAACTTCAAGACTGCCCCGGTTTGGCCGCAGCAGTCCGGCAATTACCCGGCAAAGGGTGCTTTTGCCCGCCCCGTTGGAA
>SLRT01000071.1 GCA_007130825.1 Syntrophomonadaceae bacterium
AATGGCAGATTATGAAGCTTTAGCGGGAGCCATTATTGAGTGTGATGCGGCGAAAGTTGATGAGCTGACCCGCAAACTTGTTGATGAGGGAGCCAAGCCCCAGGAAGTGATCAACAAGGGATTAATCAGCGGGATGAACGTGGTTGGAGATCGTTTCAAGAAAGGCGAGATGTATGTTCCCGAAGTGATGATGGCCGCCAAGGCGATGCATGCCGGTATGGATATAGTCAAGCCGATGCTGACCGAGGGCGAGACATCTTCGACCGGGACAGTGGTTTTAGGCACTGTGGCCGGCGACTTGCACGACATTGGCAAGAACCTGGTTGGCATGATGATGGAATCGGGTGGTATGGAAGTAGTTGACGCTGGTATTGATGTGCCGCCTGAGAAGTTTGCCGAAGCGGTGCGCGACAACAAGCCGCAGATAGTGGGTATGAGCGCTTTGTTAACCACGACCATGCTGGCCATGAAGGATACCATTGAAGTTTTGAAGGAAGAAGGTTTAAGAGATTCGGTCAAGATCATTGTCGGCGGTGCTCCGGTTACCCAGGATTTTGCCGATGAGATTGGCGCTGATGGCTGGGCGCCTGATGCAGCATCGGCCAAAGACCTGGCCCAGAAACTGATCGGCTAAAATGACCGATATTAAACCAAGTGGAGAAAGGAGAGTTTGGCATGATTAAAGGTAATTACCAGGTACAAGAAGCCAATTTCCTCCAGGTTCTCTCCGAAGATCAGTGCCGCCGGCTGATTGGCGCGGCAATGGAGGTACTGGAAAGGACCGGAGTTACTTACCATGACGAAGAAGCAGTAGATAGATTAAAAAAAGCTGGTTGCTTTGTTGATGAAAAGGATAGCAAGCGGGTGCGGATTCCCTTCAGGCTGGTTGAAAAGGCGCTCAACTCTGTGCCGCGCAAAGTTTCCCTGAGCAACAGCAGGACCGGTAAACGGGTTATGGAAATGGAAGGTGGCAATGCTTACTTCGGGACCGGCTCCGACACCCCGAATTTTATCGATCCCTATACCCAGGAGCGGATTAAGGCCAGCCGCAAGACAGTTGGCATGGCGACCAAGTGTATTGATGCCCTGCCCAACCTGGATTTTGTTATGTCTTTGGGTATCGTTCAGGATGTACACCAGCTGGTTTATGACCGCTACCAGTTTGAGGCAATGGTCCTGAACACCTCAAAACCGATTGTTATTACCGCTATTGATGAGCCCGGTTATTCCGATATTATCAAGATGTGCGAATATATTGCCGGAAGCGAAGAAGAGCTTAGAAGAAATCCGTTTTTAACCCTCTATGCTGAGCCGATTTCGCCGCTGCAGCACCCTAATGATTCGGCACGCAAGCTGATGCTGGCGGCCAAGAAAGGCCTGCCTGTGGTCTATACTCCCTGTATCATGGCCGGTGGAACCGTGCCCGCCACTTTGGCCGGAGCCATGGCCAATGGCCTTGCTGAAAGTTTGAGCGGCCTGGTGCTTAACCAGGTTACCCAGGAAGGCAGCCCCTTTATTATGGGCGGTGTTTTTACGGTGATGGATATGCAGACCACGATCTTTTCCTACGGTGCGCCTGAATTTGACTTGATGATGGCCGCACTCGGCGATATTTCGGATTTCCTCGATCTGCCGATGTTTGGCACCTGCGGTTGTACCGATGCTAAAATAGTTGACGAGCAGGCGCTTATCGAAGGGGCGATCTCGATATTAATGACTGCGCAGTCCGGCGCCAATCTGAACCACGATGTTGGCTACATCGAGCACGGTAATACGGCTTCGCTGGAATATCTGACTATCTGCGATGACCTGATTGGAATGTCCCGCAAAATTGTCGATGGTATTAAAGTTGATGAAGATACCCTGGCTCTCGATGTTATTGATAAAGTCGGGCCGGGAGGACACTTCCTTGCCGAAGAGCATACCCTGGAGCATTTCAGAAAAGAAACCTGGTATCCGCAGTTTTTCGTCAGGCAGATCTACGAGAAGTGGGAAGCAGAGGGAAGCAAGACTCTATTTGATAAAGCAAATGAGAAGGTAATCGACATTCTCGAAAACTATGAACCTGAGCCTCTGCCAAAAGATGTCCAGCAAAAGATCAAGGATATCATTAACGAAGCAGAATCGAAACTGAACAAGTAAGCATAATGAGCAGGTAAGAACCTTCTTCAATAGGTGGGAGATAATTAATGGCAAAACTGGCATTAGGAATCGACACAGGCGGCACATTTACCGATGGAGTAATATTCGATTTGGAAAATAGAACAGTTGAAGCTAAAACAAAAGTAGAAACAACCAGGCATAACCTGGATTTGTCTGTAAACCGCTGTCTTGATCAGCTGATCGCTGCTTTCAAAAATAAGAACGGCGATCAGGTCGATATTGGGCAGGTAAGAATGGTTTCTGTTTCTACGACCCTTGCCACCAATGCTATTGTAGAAGGTCAGGGAGCTGAGGTAGGCCTGATTCAAATTGGGTTCGATACCCGTGAAGGCCTACCTACTCCTCACTATAAAGTTATTCCCGGTGGTTGTAATATTAAGGGCCGTATAACTGAAGAAGTGGATATGGACGCTGCCGAAAAAGCAATAATGGAGATGAAAGATCAGGTCGATGCTTTTGCTGTATCCGGGTATTTATGTATTCGCAACCCAATCCAGGAAATGCAGGTAACTGAACTGATTCAAAAGCTCACCGGTTATCCGGTGGTTGCCGCCCATCAGCTCAGTACTGATCTGGGCATGCACGAACGAACAGTTACGGCAATATTAAATGCGCGCCTGATGCCTTTAATCACCGACCTGATGGATTCCGTCAAGCAGGGAATGGAGCGCATGGGCATCAATGCGTCGCTGATGGTGGTCCGCGGTGACGGCAGCTTAATTAGCGAGTCTAAAGCCCGGGAAAAACCGATTGAAACCATTCTTTCCGGTCCGGCAGCAAGCATAATCGGCGCCTTAACCTTAACCGGGGTGCAGGATGGTATTGTGGTCGACATGGGAGGCACGACAACGGATGTGGCGGTTCTAAAGGACGGTCGGCCTTCCCTTGACAAAGAAGGGGCAAAAGTAGGCGGATGGCTGACCAGGGTCAAGGCAGCCCAGATTACCACTATTGGTTTGGGAGGCGACAGCCTGATCCAGGTTTCCAAAAATGCAATACTTTCTATCGGTCCGCAGAGAGTTTTTCCCTTGTCCTGGATTGCTTCTCAATATCCTTACCTGACCGAAGAACTGGAAGATATTAAACCAACTCACTATGCCATGATGGATACGCAGCCTTCCGTCATACTGGCCTATATCAGGGATCCCTTTAATATAAAGTTAACCAATACCGAGCAGCAAATAATCGATCTGATTAAAGAAGGGCCGCATACCTTGCACTATATCAGTAAAAACCTCAAAAAAGAAATAGATCTACTGCCCTGGCAAAGATTAGTTAATGTTGCCTCTGTCCACCGCGCTTCACTGACCCCGACTGATGTTCTGCATGTCAGGGGTGAATTAGATCTATGGGATCGCCGGGCGGCTGAACTGGGCACCAGCATGATGGCTGCACGTTACCGGACAAAAGTTGAGGATTTTACAGACACAGTGATGGAAGAAGTGATATTCAAACTGGCTTTAGTAACCATAGATCGGTTACTTGAAGAAGAGGGCGTTAAGTTTTCTTTTACCGAGGAAAATGACAGACAGTATTTGTTACGTAAAGTGATTGGTCAAAACCTTAGCAGCAAAAACAAGCAGTTAGAGTTTAAGATTAACTTAAAACACCCAATGGTGGCGGTTGGCGCTCCTGTCGATGCTTATTTCCCGGCATTGGCCGATGGTTTGGGAGCAAAGCTTTACCTTCCGGAGTTTGCTGATGTTGCCAATGCTGTAGGCACTGTAAGCGGAAAAGCGGTGGAAAGAATTACTGTTTTGGTTAAACCGGGTGAAGGCGGAGGCTTTTTGGTTCACGCCCCTCAGCAACGAGAATTTTTTATGATCTTTGAGGAAGCGATTGATTACGCCTGCGAGCAAGGAAAGAAGTATGTTTATGAGCAGGCTGTTGAAGGTGGGGCTGTGGACATTGAGACCGTGGTCGAACGACAGGACCGCTATAGTAAAATGATCGCGACGAGCGAAGACGATCAACAATTGGACAACAAGATTTTTATTGAAAGTTTAATCGAAGTATCGGCCGTTGGCAGGCCGTGGAGCGATTAATAATTGTTTAAGTGAGGAGGAATCATAACCAATGATTATTATCGGTGAATTAATTAATTCAACCCGGAAAAAGATTAAAAAGGCGATCGATGAGCAAGATGTAAAATATATTCAGGACTTAGCCTTAAAACAGGAAGAAGCGGGTGCGGACTATATCGATGTAAATGCCGGGGCTTACGTTCATGACGAGGCAAAACACCTGGTCTGGCTGGTGGAAAAAGTTCAGGAAGTAGTCAGTAAACCGCTGGCCCTGGACAGCCCCGATCCCAGGGCTCTGGATGCAGCGATGAAGGTGCACAAAGGGGTGCCGATGATTAACTCGATCAGCGCTGAGAAAGAGCGTTATGACCAGATAATTCCCCTGTTAAAAGATTCAGGCACACCGGTAGTAGCCCTGTGTATGAGTGATGAGGGAATGCCCGAAACTTCTGATGACCGTCTGGAGGTAGCAAAAAGGTTGTTGAACGATCTGGAAAAAGACGGGGTAAAACTCACTGATGTCTACCTCGATCCCTTGATTAAACCGGTTAGTGTTAATGGCGAATACGGGCCCCAGGCTCTGGATGCCATTGAAAGAATTGCCTCACTCGGATCCGGCGCTCACATCACAAGCGGTCTGAGCAATATATCTTTCGGGTTGCCGCACCGGGCCTTGCTGAACCAGGCTTTTATAGTTTTGGCCATGGGGCGGGGTATGGATTCAGCTATAGTTGACCCCCTGGACAAGAAAAAAATGAGCCTGGTTAAAGCAACCGAGGTTATATTGAACCTTGATCCATATGCAATGAATTACCTGAAAGCGGCGCGGGCCGATAAATTAGTTTAAGTTTTAATATAATACCGGGGCCTGTTTAGCCGAAAAGAATCAGTGTAAGAGGCAAATTAAGGAAGGATGAGAAAGTTGATTAGCCGTGAGTTTAAACCACTGGATTACCTTAAGGAAGAAGAACTGGAGCAAATTCACCTTGGTGCTCTGGCTGCTCTGGAGGGAGATGGCGTGGAATTTTTTTCCCGCGAAGCCAGGGATATTTTAAAAAAGGCAGGAGCCAAAGTTGAGGGTGAAAACGTTTATTTGCCCCGTGAACTGGTTATGGAACAGGTTGCCCAGGCTCCTTCAGAATTTACTCTTCATGCCCGGAACCCGGAAAACAATGTAGTTGTCGGTGGCTATAACACTGTTCACGCTCCCGGCTACGGTTCTCCTTATGTTATGGACTACGTCCAGAATAAACGAAGAAGTGCTGATTATAAAGACTATGTCGCTTTTACCAAGCTTACTGGCAACAGCGGTAATCTTGATGTAGCAGGCGGTGTAGTTGTTGAACCGAATGATATCCCCGATTACATCCGGCACGCGAAAATGTTTCAGGCAGCGGTCAAGCATACCGACAAATGCCTGATGGGCAGTTCGATGGGCGCTAAAAAAGCGCAGGAAAGTTTGGAGATGGCCGGGATAATTTTTGGCGGAGTGGATAAAGTGCGTAAAAATCCGGCCCTGATTTCACTGATCAACACTAACAGCCCGCTGCAGTTTGATCCGCGGATGCTTGAATCAATGATGGTATATGCCCACAATAATCAGCCGGTGCTCTTTTCCGCTTTGACTATGACCGGGACCACTTCTCCTGTAACCCTGGCCGGAGCGCTGGTCCAGCAGACTGCAGAAATATTATCCGGTGTCACACTGGCCCAGTTGATTAATCCCGGCACTCCCGTGGTATTTGGATCGGCTTCGAGTGTTGTCGACTTAAGGACCGGTGACCTGGCTATCGGCAGTCCGGAATCAACAAAAATGTTTTCTGTTATTGCCCAGCTAGCCCGGTTTTACGGCCTGCCTTCGCGTGGCGGCGGCTCACTGACTGATTCTATTATACCCGATGTCCAGAGCGGGTATGAATCAATGATGGTTTTAATGAACTGTGTGGTGTGCGGGATCAATTTTATGCTTCATTCTGCCGGGTTACTGGAAAACTATATGACCATGTCGTATGAAAAGTTTATCATTGATGACGAAATACTCGGTATGGCCAGGGATTTTGCCAGCCCTATGTCGGTTAACGAAGACACCCTGGCAGTTGATACTATAATCAAACATGGCAGCGGAGGCAACTATATTGCAGACGAGCATACTTTTAAACATATGAAAGAAATGCGCATACCAATTATCAGCAGCAGGGAACGTTACGCAGCCGGGGGTGATCTTGTAGATGCCGCTCAGCGAGCCCATGAATATTGTAAAGCGGTGTTACAGGATTACCGGAACCCGTCGCTGGATGAAAATATTGAAGATGAACTAAACAAGTATATCGAAAATATACCTACAGAATAAATAATAGTTGATAGGTAAGATAAGAAAACTTGTCCCCTTGTCCCACTTATAAAACGGTTGCCCTTATACAAGCAAGGCGGCAACCGTTTTATTTGATGCTTTCGTAGCTCCCGCCCGCTTACTAAATCACTTTGGTTTTAAAGCCGGA
>SLRT01000037.1 GCA_007130825.1 Syntrophomonadaceae bacterium
AAGATATATTAGAGTTGAAAGCCGGCGACAATGTATTAATAAGTGGAGTTATTTATACCGCCCGGGATGCCGCTCACAAAAAATTAATAGAACTGCTGGATAAAAAAAAGGCCCTGCCGCTTGATTTAAAGGGTCAGATCATTTATTACGTCGGCCCGACCCCGGCCAAACCGGGACAGGTTATCGGTTCGGCCGGACCGACCACCAGCGGCCGTATGGATGCTTACACCCCGCGTATGCTGGAAAAAGGGATGAAAGCCTGTATCGGAAAGGGCTTTCGCAACCAGGCGGTTAAAGAGGCCCTGCAGAAATATAAAGGCATTTACCTGGCTGCAGTCGGCGGAGCCGGGGCGCTGCTTTCAAAAAAAATAAAGAAAAGCGAAGTGGTTGCTTACCCGGAACTGGGAGCGGAGGCTATTCACCGCCTGGAGGTCGAAGATTTTCCGGCCACGGTGGTTAATGACGCTTACGGGAAAGATCTTTATTTAGAAGGGGCCAGGGCGTACGCCCGTCAGGAATACAGCGTTAAACCTAAAGCGTAGATTTGCCTGATATGCAATAAAATACCGCTTAATTAAATCATCCGGGGAAGCGATTTTAGAACCTTGATGAAGCATATAACCACTTTTAAAGAAGGCAGGGAAGTGATCATGACCATGGATAAAGAAGAATTACTGGCCAAGGCCAAGAAGCCGGCCGAAGATGCCATGCGGCTGCACCCTTTTTACCGGGGCAAAATCGAAGTTAACCTCAAGGCCTGTGTGCGCAACATCGGAGATTTTGCGATCTGGTACACCCCCGGGGTGGCCGAACCGTGCAAGGCCATTGCCCAAAATAAAGAGGATGTCTATAAATATACCAATAAAGCTAACTTTTGCGCCGTGGTTTCCGACGGAACCAGGGTTTTAGGTTTGGGCGATATCGGCGCGGAGGCCAGCATGCCGGTGATGGAGGGCAAAGCCCTGCTCTTTAAATATTTAGGCGGGGTCGACGCATTTCCGATCTGTGTCGATACCAGCGACGCCGATGAACTGATCAAGTTTGTCAAGATGCTGCAACCCACATTTGGCGGAATAAACTTAGAAGATATCGCCAGCCCGAAATGTTTTTATATCCTTGACCGGCTTAAAGAAGAGTGTCACATACCGGTCTGGCACGATGACCAGCAGGGCACGGCCCTGGTCACCCTGGCCGGTTTGATCAATGCCTTAAAGATAGTCGGTAAAAAAATTGACCGGTCAAAAATTGTAATGATCGGGGCAGGCGCCGCCAATATCTGTACGGTCCGCCTGTTAATTGTCGCCGGGGTGGATACAAACAGGGTAATCATGGTAGACAGCAGGGGAACCCTGCACAAAGGACGTACTGAACTAAAAGCAGATCATCCGGTCAAGTGGGAACTGGCCCGGACCACCAATGGTGAAGAGGTAACCGGGGGCGCGGCGGAAGCCTTAAAAGGAGCAGATGTCTTAATCGCCCTTTCAAAGCCCGGCCCGGATACGGTCAAAAAAGAATGGGTGGAAAGTATGGCCGGGGACTCGATTGTTTTTGCCTGCGCCAACCCGATCCCGGAAATCTGGCCCTGGGAAGCCCGGGAAGCGGGGGCGAAGATTATTTCTACCGGCCGTTCTGATTTCCCAAACCAGGTTAACAACTCACTTGGTTTTCCGGCAATTTTCCGCGGAGTTTTAGATGTTCAGGCCAGCGGGATCTCAGATACGATGTGTATCGCCGCGGCTGAAGAACTGGCTGCCTGCGCCCCTGACGGTGGTATGGACCCGGAAAAAATATTACCGACCATGGACATGTGGGAAGTATTTCCGAGAGTGGCCACGGCAACGGCGATGAAAGCGATCGACGAAGGACTGGCCCGGGTTACACTGAGCCGCGATGAATGCTATAAAAAAGCGGAAGAATTTATCAAACGCGCCCAGGACCAGACCAAAGCGGCGATGGAGCAGGGCTTTATTCCCGATCCGCCGGCGGAATAGACAGCAAGTCATGCCCAGGGGTCAGGAGGATCTGTGATGACCGAAACAGTTAAAGATTCAATCAAAATGGTCGACATCTACGTAATGGGCAAGCGCTATACCGTGCCGGAAACGTTGACCATTATAGATGCCATGGAGTATGCCGGTTACCGACTCACCAGGGGCTGCGGCTGCCGGGCCGGGTTTTGCGGAGCTTGCGCCACGGTATACCGTATAGCCGGCGATTATGAGCTGAAGGTAGGTCTGGCCTGCCAGACCAAGGTGGAGGAGGGGATGTACCTGGCCCAGCTGCCGTTTTTCCCGGGCCGCAAAGCCACTTACGATTTAGAGGAAATCAAACCTTCGGCGGCTTATTTTGCCCAGCTTTATCCGGAGATTTACCGCTGCCTGGGCTGCAGTTCTTGCAGCAAGGTTTGCCCGCAGGATATCGATGTCATGCAGTATATCGCCTACATCCAGCGCGGCGAATTTGCCAAAGCGGCCGACATATCCTTCGATTGCTTGATGTGCGGGCTGTGTGTTTCCCGCTGCCCGGTTAACATCGTCCATTACAATGCAGCCTTAACGGCCCGCCGTTTGTTCGGCCGCTATATTGCCAATGCGGATCCTTTCCTGGCTGAAAGGACAAAGGCGATCGATGCGGGCGAATTGGATGCTGAAATCGAGGAAATGATGGCAGCAGATAAAGAAAAACTGCAGGAGATGTACAATAACCGGGAAATCGAAAAGTAGACCGGGAGAGGAGGAGCAGTTAAGCTGACATATACACCGCAGTTAAGAGAATTAATGAAAAAAGTGGAAGAAAGCAGGACCTCCCGGGTCGGCGTTAATTATCCGCGAATGTCTCCGCAGGAGCGGCGCGACGTATTAGAAAAGTTTCACCCCGATTATATTGAAGACGGTTTCCGGGAAATCAAGGTCGGCGTAGATAAAGGGGCCCGTTTACCGAATGAAATGGCCGACGTTTTCGAATCATGGAGCCGTCTTCGCCATGTCGATATCGATTTGCGGGCCGAACCGGAATACGATGTCGATGTGCTGGTCATCGGCGGTGGCGGTGCAGGAGCTTCGGCAGCCCTGGAAGCCCACGGCGCAGGAGCGGATGTGCTGGTTACCACCAAACTTCGCTTTGGCGATGCCAATACCATGATGGCCCAGGGGGGTATACAGGCTGCCGATAAAGAAAGCGATACCCCGGCAATCCATTACCTGGATGTGGTTGGCGGAGGCCGCTTTGATAATGTGCCTGAACTGGCCCGCGCCCTGGTCAGGGATGCGCCGCTTTCGATCAAGTGGCTGGAAGATATGGGCACCATGTTCGATAAGCATGATGACGGCACGACGATCACCGGCCACGGTGGCGGAACATCGCGCAAGCGGATGCATACCGCTCGCGACTACACCGGGGCCGAGATTATGCGTACCCTGAGAGACGAGGTCTACAATAAAGGAATTACCGTCGTGGATTTTAGCCCGGCTGTAGAGTTGATTCTTGATAAAAATGGCCGGGCTGCCGGAGCGGTGCTCTATAACCTGGAAACGGAACAATATTTAGTCGCCCGGGCTAAAACGGTGATCATTGCTACCGGGGGTTCGGGACGGCTGCATTACCGCGGGTTTCCGACCAGTAACCACTATGGGGCTACCGCCGACGGATTGATTATCGGTTACCGGGCCGGAGCAAAAACCATTTATGCTGATTCAATTCAGTACCATCCGACCGGAGGCGCGTATCCACCCCAGCTCCTGGGTTTACTGGTTACGGAGAAAACCCGCGGGTTGGGAGCTACACCGCTTAATATCAAGGGTGAGCAGTTTGTCTATCACCTGGAAACCAGGGATGTCGAGTCGTCGGCAATAATTCGCGAATGCGAAGAACGAGAACTCGGGGTCCCGCTGCCGACCGGGATTACTGCGGTCTGGCTTGATTCGCCGCTGATTGAAATGACCCACGGCGAAGGGACGATCGAGCGCCAGCTGCCGGCCATGCTCCGTCAGTTTCATCGTTTCGATGTCGATATCCGCAAAGAACCGATGCTTATTTATCCTACCCTCCATTACCAAAACGGTGGTTTGCTGATTGATGACCAGGCTCGCAGCAGTGTTGAAAACCTTTTCGCGGCCGGGGAAACAACGGGCGGAATTCACGGCACCAACCGCCTGATGGGCAATTCTCTGCTTGATATCATAGTTTTTGGGCGGCGGGCCGGAAGAAGCGCCGCAGAAAAGAGCAAGGATATGACTGCTCCCGAAGAGCTTAATCTTGATCACCTGATATCCTACCACCGCGAACTGGAACAAACGGAGGCGGCAGACGGGCGAATCGGCCCGATGCTCCTGCCGCATTATACGCACCGGTGATGCAAGGATTCGGAACTAACAGACCGCTGCCGCTGCAGGGGGTGCGGGTGTTGGACATGACCCGCATGCTTCCCGGTCCGCTGTGTACAATGATCCTCGGTGATTACGGCGCAGATATAATTAAGGTGGAAGATCTCGCAGCCGGCGATCCGACCCGTTTTGCCGGTTCTTCTCATGGTGAAAGCGGCTCTTTATTCCGGCAGTTAAACCGCAACAAGAAAAGCCTGGCCCTGGATCTTAAAAATGAAAAGGGACAACAAATAATTAAGCGCCTGGCAGCGCGGGCCGATATTTTAGTTGAAGGCTTCCGGCCCGGCGTTATGGACCGGCTGGGCCTGGGATACCAGGAGCTAAGCCGGATCAACGGGCAGCTGATTTATGCCGCGGTTACCGGTTACGGCCAGGAAAGCTCCTACAGGGAAAAGGCCGGTCATGATATCAATTACTGTGCACTGAGCGGCCTGCTTGATCTCAGCGCTGAAGAAAACGGTTCGCCGGTTATGCCCGCTGTCCAGGTTGCCGATATTGCCGGCGGTTCACTGCTCGCTTTGAGCGGGATCATGATCGCTCTATTTGAGCGGGAAAAAAGCGGTGAAGGCCGCTTTGTCGATATTTCGATGGCCCGGGGTTTGCTTCCCTTCCTTTCTTACCCCGCCTCCTGTTTAAGCGCCGACCAAAAGTTGCCCCGGCGGGGAAAGGGGCAGATAACCGGCGCCTATGCCTGTTACAACATTTATGAAACTGCCGATTGTAAATATATGAGCCTCGGTGCGCTCGAACCGGTTTTCTGGCAAAGATTCTGTGCAGCTGTTGCTAGAAAGCGCTGGATCCCGCGGCAGTTTGAAGAAGCAGGCAGAAAAGAACTGATCGCTGAAGTGCGGGCGTTATTTAAGAGTAAAACCAGGCTGGAGTGGGAAGAATTTTTTGCCGACTTGGATGTATGCTGTGAACCGGTCCTTGATTTAAAAGAAGCCGTCGATCATCCGCTGAGCAGGGAGGAGAATTACTGGCTTCACCGATCGACAGGCAAAGGAAAAACCGAAAAGCTGGCCGGCTTTCCGCTTCTGTTTTCCGGCCAGGGCGGTGAAATGCGCCTTCCTCCGCCGCAGCATGGTGAACATACAGCAGAGATTCTTTGCGAACTGGGTTATGATCACGCCGCCATGGAAGAGCTTAAAGATGACGGAGTAATTTAAGGTTGAACCGGTTAAATAATTTTAAACCGCAGGTTTTCGAATCGAATTTTTCTTTCCTTAAATCCCGACTAAATAAATTAATATCTTGGACTTTACCGGGCCGCCCGGCCGATCTATAATATTGTATGTCGAGTTGCAGGATGCAAGAAAAAGAACGGATCGAGCTGATTTTAAAAAAGCTTGCTGATCATTATCCACGGGCTGTAACCAACCTGGTCTATGATAATGCGTACCAGCTTTTTGTGGCCACTGTGCTTTCGGCGCAAACTACTGATGAGCAGGTAAACAAAATAACCGCCGACCTGTTTACTGCCATCCCCACCGTTTATGAATTATCCCGGAAGAAACCTGCCGAGCTTGAGCCTTATTTAAAACGGTTGGGCCTTTACCGCCACAAGAGCAGGTTCCTGGTCGAGGCTGCCCGGACGATTGTCGGGGAGCACAAAGGCAGGATTCCCGACAGGCTTGAAGAACTGATCAAACTGCCCGGCGTGGGCCGGAAAACAGCCAATGTTATTATCAGCAGCGCTTACGGAATACCGGCCATAGCGGTGGATACCCATGTTTTCCGGGTATCGAAACGATTGGGTCTTGCTGCCGGAAAAACCGTTGATGTTGTCGAAAAACAGCTGGAAAAAGTGATCCCGCAAGGCGATTGGAGCAATACGCACCACCGTCTTATTGCTCATGGCCGCGCTCTTTGTAACGCACGCAATCCTCAATGCAGGCTGTGTTTTTTATTAGGACTTTGTAGTTATGCAGGAGAAAGGGGAGAAAATTAATGACCATTGAAAAATTAAGCAGTAAAGAACTCAGACTGATTTGTGACCTGGAAGATGCAAGCTTCGAAACAACGGCTGACGTAGCCCCGCTCGAAGGGATGATCGGACAGGAACGGGCGGTGAAAGCGACCGAGTTTGGCCTGCGTATCAAGCGCCCCGGTTATAATATTTTCATGACCGGCCAGACCGGCACCGGAAAATCAAGTTACGCCCAGTCGATAGTGAAGAAAATTTCGTCTGTGGAAACGGTCCCCGATGACTGGGTATACGTCTATAACTTCGATCATCCCGGAGAACCGATTGCACTGAATCTTCCCGCCGGCACAGGGGTAGTTTTCCGCAGCCAAATTGAAGAACTGCTGGAGGATCTTAAACAAAAAATTCCCAATGCTTTTGACGGAGAAGATTATGAACGGCAAAAGTCGGTCCATGTTAAAAAGTTTCAGGAAGCAAGAGCAGAACATTTAGATGAGTTAAATAAAGCAGCGAAGGAAAAGGGGTTTGCTTTAAAACGGACCAGCTCCGGTTTTGTCACCATTCCGCTGAAAGACGGTGAACAGATAGGCGAGGATGAATACGCCAAGCTGGACCAGGAGACAAAAGATGAACTGGAGAAAAAATCAAACGAAGTCCAAATCAAGGCCATGGAAATTATGCGCCGGGTGCAAAAGCTGGAAAAAGAGCTCAAGGAAAAGCTAAAAGAGCTGGACCAGGAGGTTGGCCTGGCCGCGATCGGGCATCTTTTTAGCGAACTGATGGAAGAGTATGAGCAGTACCCGGCAGTAAAAAAGTATTTGCAGTCTTTTCAGGAAGACGTTTTGTCCAACCTTTCAGATTTCCGGAGTGACGAGGAAGAGCAGCAAAGCCCGATGTTTTGGCTGCAGCAGCAGGGCCAGGAGCAGTCAGACCGGCGTTATACGGTCAATTTATTCGTCGATAACCGGGATACAGAAGGCGCCCCGATGGTTTATGAAACCAACCCCTCCTATTACAACCTGCTTGGCCGGGTTGAATACGAGAACCGTTTGGGCACGGTGACGACAGATTTTACAATGATCAAACCCGGCGCTTTGCACCAGGCCAACGGCGGTTACCTGATTCTGCAGGCCAGGGATGTTCTGACCTCGATACAGTCCTGGGAAGTATTAAAAAGAGTGCTGAAAACCAGGGAAATTCGCATCGAAAACATCAGCGAGCATTTTGGCCTGATGGCGATGTCCACCCTGCGTCCCCAGCCGATACCGCTTAACATCAAAGTGGTTATAATCGGCATCCCGTTTATCTATCATTTACTTTATCATTACGATGAAGATTTTCGTAAATTGTTCAAGATAAAATCTGATTTTGATATTGAAATGGAACGCCGGGAAGACAACCTGGCTAAAATGGCCAGTTTTATCTCTTTTCATTGCAACAACCAGCAGTTGCGCCACTTTGATCGCCCGGCGGTGGCAGAAATTGTCGAGTACAGCACCCGCCTGGCTGAAAACCAGGACAAATTAAGCACCCGCTTTAACGAGATAGTCGATTTGCTTTTTGAAGCGGATGCCTGGGCTGAATTCGAAGCAGCAGAACTGGTCGGCAAGGAACATGTCGAAAAGGCTTTGGAGGAAATAATATATCGTTCCAACAAGTATGAACAAAAAATAGTCGATTCAATCAAAGAAGGAGAGATCCTCCTTGATCTGGAAGGAGAAAAAACCGGACAGGTAAATGCTCTTTCAGTGATCGATCAGGGCGATTACCGTTTCGGCCGGCCATCCAGGATTACCGCTTCCACTTATCTCGGGCGCAAAGGGATTATTAATATCGAGCGGGAAAGTGAATTGAGCGGAAACCTGCATAATAAAGGGGTAATGATCCTTAACGGTTATCTGGGACAGCGTTACGGAACGTTGGTTCCGCTTAACCTGACCGCCAGTTTATGTTTTGAACAATCATATGGCGGCGTTGAAGGAGACAGCGCTTCTGCGGCCGAACTATTTTCATTGCTTTCCAGCATTGCGGAAGTTCCCTTGAAACAGGAACTGGCCGTAACCGGTTCGATTAATCAGAAAGGCGAGATTCAACCGGTAGGGGGAATAAGCTGTAAGATTGAAGGGTTTTTCATGGCCTGCAAAACAAGCGGACTGACCGGTAAACAGGGCGTGATCATTCCGGAGAAAAACCGTAAATCCCTGATGCTTAAAAGAGAAGTGGTTGAGGCGGTTGAAAACGGAACATTTAACATATATGCGATCAGCACTGCAGATGAAGGCCTGGAACTGTTAACCGGCATGGAAGCCGGGGAACTAGGGGAAGATGAAACTTTCAGCGAAGGCAGTTTTAATCAAAAGGTATTACAGAAACTGAAGCATTTTAATGATGTTTTAAACAATGAAAAAGATTCGGCTGCCCAGGATTCAGAATAACATATGCGAAAAAAACAATACAGGCTGCCGTCTGATTGCTAAATATTCAACGGGAAGGAGCTTCTATGCACCTGGTTTTGGTTAAACCGGAAATTCCGCAAAATACAGGCAATGTTGCCCGGACCTGCGTGATGACCGGAACAAAATTGCACCTGGTAGAGCCGTTTGGCTTTTCCTTATCCGAAAAAGAGGTCCGTCGTTCGGGCCTCGATTACTGGCAGTACTTAGACCTGGAAGTGCACCCGGAATTTTACAGCCTGCAAAAAGAAAATCCTTCAACCCGGTTCATATATTTCACCACCCGCGGCCGACAATACTATCACCGCATCAGCTACCGGTGGGACGATTTCCTCGTTTTCGGCAGTGAAACGAGCGGTTTGGATCCGGAAATACTGGAAGAAGCGGAAATTGTTCTGCGCATACCGATGCTGAATCAGATTCCCCGTTCTTTGAACCTGGGCAATTCGGTGGCCCTGGTCTTGTATGAAGCTTTAAGACAGCAGGATTTTCCGGGAATGAGTTAGCTGGTTTCCGGGCGGTGATTTGCTTCTTCATCTCTTCGCCGGTCGAGGTAATAGTGGAGTAAAAGCACTTTAAGAGTTGCCGTAATCGGTATAGCCAGTACGATGCCCAAAAGGCCCATTAACTGGCCGCCGATTAAGACGATCACGATTACCGTCAGCGGGCTTAAGTCCGTAGCTTTGCCGAGGAAGACAGGGGTAAAGATGAAGGCATCGAGCACCTGGACCGCGACATAAAGCAGAAGAACCACTAATATGCTTGGGGTGTCGGGCATAATGCTCAACAGCAGCGCAGGGAAGGTAGCCAGGATCGGGCCGATATAAAGAATAATATTCAATGTGCCGGCCATAATGCCCAGCATCAAAGCAAAAGGCATATTTAACAGGCTGAGGCCAACCCAGGTGAGCAGGCCGACAAAAAAGCACTTCAATAGTGTTCCGCGAACATAGGCTCCGACTTTTTGATCTATGGTGTTTAAAATATGCTGGACATTTCCCTTGTATATTTGTGGAAAGAGAAGAGTAAGGTTATGCCGGACCTTGCCGAGATCCTGGACCAGGTAAAAGACGACAAAAACAAGCGCTAAAACGACCCAGACCTGGGCAAACAGGCCCATAGATATAGTGGTCAGGTAGCGCAACAGCTGTTGAACATTGCTTGGAGCCTGCCTGACAAACTGGTCGGTATATTCGACGAAGATCTCGGTGAGCTGAAGGTTAAACCTTTCGTCCAGCTCTTGGAGATAGGTGATCAGCTCCGGAAGGTCCTGAATAACTTCCGTGCTCAAAAACATGATCAGTTCTCTCATTTCGCCGATCAAGCCCGGTATTAACAGGTAAAACAAGAGAAAAACAATAATCAGGATAATTATGGAGGTAAACATTGCCGCCAGGATCGGCCGGATCCTGAGTCTGACCAGTAAATTAACCATGGGGTTGATGAAATAGACAATAAAAATGGCAACAATAATGATCGAGATAACCGGAGCCAGCTTGGTGATAAGCCAAATCAATAAAAAAACGGCAGTGGCGATAAGCACAATTTTTAAAGCCAGGCGGGTTTCCCGATCTTTAAACAAGGCTGGACTCCTTTTGTATTATGAAGTAAAGTCCGTCAGCACTAATAGAGGCGGCTGTCAATTTGTTTAACTCTATTGTACCATAAAGTCAGATCCAAAAAAAGCCTGGTCGGCTAAAGGAACTTGACTTTGATCAGTCGAATGTAATTCTATGAACAGGCGGAGTGAATTCGCTAAAGCAAATGATTCGAACGCGGAGGGTCTTATCATGTCTGATTTTGTCCACCTGCACTGTCATAGCGAATATAGTTTGCTGGATGGCGCGGCCAGAATAAATCAAATTGTTAACCGCGCCGCTGAGCTGGGCATGCCCGCAGTGGCAGTTACCGATCACGGCACGATGTTTGGAGTTATCGATTTCTACCGGGCGGCAAAAGAAGCCGGGATAAAGCCGATACTGGGTTGTGAAGTTTACGTTTCACCCCGTTCACGTTTGCAGAAAGAAGTCAGAAAAGATGATATACAATACCACCTGCTTCTGCTTGCTGAAAATGAAGCCGGCTATCGCAACCTGATGCGGCTTGTTTCCGCCGGGTACCTGGAGGGCTTTTATTATAAACCGCGCATTGATCGTGAACTGCTGGAGGAATTCTGTGAAGGTTTGATTGGCCTCAGCGCCTGCCTGGCCGGGGAGATCCCGACCATGATCCTGGCGGGCCGGCTGGAAGAGGCACGCAAAACGGCGCGCGATTACCGTGATATTTTCGGAAAAGATAACTTTTTCCTTGAACTGCACGATCACAGCCTGCCCGAACAAAAAGAGGTGAACACTGTTTTAAAGCAGTTTTCGCATGAAGAGGGCATACCGCTGGTCGCTTCCAATGATGTCCACTACCTCTCCCGTCAGGACGCCGGGGTTCATGATGTTTTGCTCTGTATCCAGACCGGTAAAACTGTTGAAGAAACAGAACGCTTGAAGTTTGAATCGCAGGAGTTTTATTTTAAGACCGCCGGGGAGATGGCCGAGCGCTTTGCCGATGTTCCTGAAGCAATCAGCAACAGTGTGCGTATCGCAGAACGCTGTAACGTGGAAAAGGACTTTTCGCAGAGACACCTTCCCGAATACGACCTTCCCGAAGGTACGGATGCTGCTACCTGCCTGGAAAAGATCTGTTACCAGGGGATGAAATCCCGCTACCGGGAAATAACGCCGGAGATAAAAGAAAGGCTTGAATACGAGTTAAAAGTGATCCGGCAGATGGATTATTCAAATTACTTTCTTATCGTCTGGGACCTCGTCGAGTATGCCAAAAATGAAAAAGTGATTGTCGGTCCGGGACGCGGTTCAGCTGCCGGAAGCCTGGTCGCTTACTGCCTGGGCATAACCAATATCGAGCCTCTTGGATACGGACTGCTTTTTGAACGTTTCCTAAATCCGGAACGGATATCGATGCCCGACATAGATATCGATTTCTGTGATGATAAGCGTGACCGGATCTTAAACTATGTTTGCGAAAAGTACGGCCAGGAAAGAGTGGCCCAGATTATCACTTTTGGCACCATGGCGGCCCGGGCGGCAGTGCGGGATGTGGGCAGGGCGCTGGCCATTCCTTATGCCGAGGTAGACCGGGTTGCCAAGCTGATTCCGATCGAGGCTAAAATGACCATCTCCCGTGCCCTGGAGCAGAATAAAGAACTGCAGACCCTGTATAAGCAGGAAGAACGTTACCGCCAGCTGCTCGACACTTCGATGGCCGTCGAAGGGATGCCCCGCCATGCTTCGACCCATGCTGCCGGCGTGGTTATAGCCAGGGAACCGCTGGTCAATTATGTTCCCCTCTATAAAATGGCCGACAGCGCTGTCGTTACCCAGTTCCCGATGGGCACCCTTGAAGATCTCGGTCTTTTAAAAATGGACTTTTTAGGGTTAAAGACGCTGACCATTATCGGCGAAGCGCTGAAAAATATAGAAAAAAGGCACGGAAAAACAATCCAAATCGAAACTATTCCCCTTGATAACCAGGCTACTTATGAAATGCTTTCACACGGCGAGACGACGGGGACATTTCAGCTGGAAAGCAGCGGCATGCGCTCGGTGCTGCGGGAGCTGATCCCGAACAAGTTTGAAGATATTATCGCTGTAGTCGCTCTCTACCGGCCGGGGCCGATGGAGCAAATTCCTACTTTTATAAAGAGCAAGCATGACCGTGAAAAGATCAGTTATGCCCATCCGGATCTGGAACCGGTTTTAAAAGAAACCTACGGGGTTATCGTTTACCAGGAACAGATTATGGAAATAGCGGCGCGTATCGCCGGTTTTTCTCTCGGCCAGGCCGACTTGCTGCGCCGGGCGATCGGAAAAAAGAAAAAAAATATTCTAGACCAGCAGCGGGAACTCTTTATCGCCGGATGCCTCAAAAGCGGTTATACCCGGGAACTGGGCATTAAAATATATGATTTGATCCTGAAATTCGCTTCTTACGGTTTTAATAAATCGCACGCTGCCGCCTATGCCCTGATTGCTTACCAGACCGCTTATCTGAAGGCGAATTACCCGGTGGAATATATGGCGGCCCTGATGACAGTCTATTATTCAAACAGCGATAAGGTTGCTCTATACATTGCCGATTGCCGGCGTATGGGTATCGAGGTGCTGCCCCCGGATATCAATGAAAGCGAAACTCACTTTACCGTAGTCGGCGACGACCGGATCCGTTTTGGGTTGGCAGCGGTTAAAAATGTCGGCCTGGGGGCGATTGAATCGATCATCGGGGCAAGGCAGAATAAACCGTTTGTTTCGCTGCGCGATTTTACATCCAGGGTCGATCTAAGGCTGTGCAATCGAAAAGCATTGGAAAGCCTGATCAAATGCGGCGCTTTTGATTCACTCGGCGGACACCGGGCGCAGTACCTTGCTGTCCTTGATGACATGCTGGCCCAGGGGCAGTCGGTGCAGCGTGAGCGGGAAAACGGGCAGATATCAATGTTTTCGCTGATGGACAGCAGTGTGCAGGAAGAAATGCTGAACGACAACCTTGCTGCTATCGAGCCTTTTACTGATAAAGAGCGTCTTTCCCTGGAAAAGGAAATGCTCGGTCTCTACATTTCCGGCCATCCGCTGGAACCCTGCCGGCCTATTTTTGACAACATGAATAACCTCACCCGCTGCGTGGAGTTGTCCGATGCCGGGGACAACCGCCATGTGAAGGCAGGGGGCATTATTGTCGCTGTCCGTAATTTTTACACGAAAAAAAATCAGCAGATGGCTTTCGTTAAGATGGAGGATCTGACCGGCAGTGTTGAGCTGGTTGTTTTTCCGGATTTATTTGAAAAACAATCCTCACTGTTAAAAGAAGATAACCTGATCCTGGTTGAAGGAAGAACTGATATCAAGGAAGAGGAAGATGCCAAGATAATCGCAGAAACAATTAAACCTTTAAAACAGCAGCAGAAATACTACCGTTTAATTATCGATGAAAAACACGATCAGGCGCTTTTGGAAAGCTTAAAAGATACCCTGGCTGCTGAAAACGGAGAGGTGCCGGTTTGCCTTTATTTTAAAAACGACAACAAAATGCTGATGCTTGATAAGGAATTTTGGGTTCGCGACCATCCCTCCTGCCGAAAACAGCTGGAGTATCTACTGGGACCCGGCGCAGTCAGTGAACAGCTACAAGATGAAAAGGCCGGATTAACGACATCAACGGTCAGCGAAGAAGAATCGGGAGGTTAAAAATGCGGCGGACAAAGATTGTTTGTACAATTGGTCCCAGTATTGATAGCGAAGAGCAAATCGGTAAAACGATTGAAGCGGGTATGGATGTGGCCCGGCTTAACCTGTCTCATGGCAGACGGGATGATCACCTTCGCCGGCTGCTGCTAATCCGCGACGTGAGCGAGCGGATGAAAAAAAATGTCGGTTTTCTGTTTGATACACGCGGCCCGGAAGTGCGGACCGGCAGGCTTGGTGCAGAATATTATACCCTGGAAGATGGCCAGGATTTTATTTTAACCACAGAGCCGGTCACCGGTGATAACCGGAAGGTGGCAGTGACCTATTCTGATTTGCACCGTGATCTAAAGCCGGGCAGCACGGTATTAATCGATGACGGGTTAATCGTTTTAAAGGTTTTGCAGGTTTCCGGCCGGGAAATAAAGTGCCGGGTTTTGCACGGAGGGGAACTACGAAGTTATAAGGGCTTAAATACTCCGGAAACGAGGATAAACCTTCCGGCCCTCGGTGAGGAAGATCAGGTTGATATCAAGTTGGCCCTGGAAAATGAAGTCGATTTTTTGGCTGCTTCGTTTACCCGCAATGCCGAAGATATACTGCATATCAGGAAGCTGATCGAAAACCAAAGCGGAAACATTATGATCCTGGCAAAAATTGAGAGCAGGGAAGGTGTGGAAAACTTTGATTCGATCCTGGAGGTATCAGACGGAATAATGGTCGCCCGGGGCGACCTGGGTGTAGAAATCCCTCCGGAAGAAGTCCCCCTGCTGCAGAAACAGTTTATTGCCAAATGTAACCGCCTGGGGAAACCGGTGATTACCGCTACGCAGATGCTTGACAGCATGATCCGTAACCCGCATCCAACCAGGGCAGAAGCAAGCGATGTAGCCAACGCTATCTTTGACGGCACTGATGCGGTTATGCTGTCCGGAGAGACAGCCATCGGTCGCTACCCTGTCGAAACGGTCCTGACAATGAGCCGCATCGCCCGTCATACCGAAGAAGGCCTGGATTACAAAAAAATACTGGGAGAACAGGGCCTGACCATTAAAAAGACGACTACCGATGCCATCAGCTATGCCACATGCCATATTGCCCAGGAGCTGGGCGCCGATGCGATAATTACCGCCACTCAATCAGGCCATACGGCGCGGATGGTCTCAAAATACAGGCCACGGGCCCCGATTGTCGCCGTATCTACACCGAAAAGAGTAGCGACCCAGCTAGCTTTAACCTGGGGTGTCCAATCGATTATAACCCCTCCGGTCAGCTCAACTGATGACATGTTTAACAATGCCATTCGCACATCGCTTCAAGAAGGCCTGATCAAGGACGGCAACCTGGTAATTATCACGGCCGGAGTCCCGGTTGGAGTATCGGGAACCACAAACCTGCTTAGAGTGGAAACAGTGGGGCAGGTTATTTTTAAAGGAACCGGTATTGGAAAATCGGCAGCAAGCGGCAGGGCATTTTTAGTCAAGCATGAAAGCGACCTGGAAAACTTTGAAGATGGCATGATCCTGGTTGCCACCATGACGAATAGCGATTACCTGTCGGCCGCCGAAAAAGCGGCGGCATTGATTACAGAAGAAGGAGGGCTTACTTCACACGGTGCGGTTATAGCAATTAACCTGGGCAAACCGGCTGTTGTCGGTGTGGATCAGGCCCTGGATCTAATCAGCCATGGTGAGACAATCACCGTCGATGCAACCAGGGGTCTGATCTACCGGGGCGATGCTAACGTGATTTAATTTACCGGTCGGGAACGGAGGTAAAATGTTGAAAAAAGGTGAAACCGGGGTTAGGGTGCGCTACAAGGAGACCGATCAGATGGGGTTGGTTTACTACGCAAACTACCTGGTCTGGTTTGAAGTGGGCCGAACGGAATTAATGAGAAGCCTGGAACTGCCCTATCGCGAGTTTGAAAAAAGCAACCTTTATCTACCGGTGCTTAAAGCTTACTGCGAATACAAGCAGCCGGCCAGGTATGACGATGAACTAACTATCGTGACCCACCTGGAAAGCTTGCAAAATGTGCGGCTGATATTCAACTATGAAATATTCCGGGAAAAAGAGCTGCTGGTTAGCGGTTATACGGAACATGCTTTTGTTAATGACAGCGGCCGGCCGGTGGTATTGAAAAAATTCAGCCCATTTTTATGGAACCGGCTGTATCAGGCCCTTGAAAAACAACAAAGGTAAAACGGGGTGATATAATGGCAGCTAATGAGGAAAAAATAGGTATAGTTTACCATCCGGATTATTTGCTTCATTCCAATGCTAAGCATCCAGAGCGTAAAGAAAGGCTGGAACAGATCAATAACGCCCTGGAAGAAAAGGGACTGCAGGAAAAGATTGAAAAGATCGAACCTCTTCCCGCGGATGTCGAAGACATTGCCCTGGTCCATGATTACGGCTATATCCAATCTGTTGAAGAGGCGTGCAAATCCGGTAAACGTTTCCTTGATATGGATACTTATATTGTTCCTGAATCTTACCGGGTTGCGCTTTTATCGGCCGGTGGGGCTTTAACCGGATTGAAGACTATTTTTGGCCCGGCCGGCGGTAAAACTTTTGTTTTCAACCGCCCTCCCGGTCACCATGCCGAAAGAAACAGGGCGATGGGGTTTTGTCTATTTAACAATGTGGCCGTAGCCGCAGCGGTGGCCAAGCGAGACTTCGGAATAAAAAAAATAGCTATAGTCGACTGGGATGTCCATCACGGCAACGGCACCCAGCATACTTTTGAGGACGACCCGGAAGTGCTGTTTATCTCCACCCATCAGAGCCCCGCCTATCCGGGTACAGGCCGGGTCGATGAAGTCGGCCGGGACGAGGGCGAAGGTTTTAGTGTTAATATTCCCCTGCCGATGGGAAGCGGGGATATGGATTATGCCATGGTTTTTGAGCAGCTGGTAATCCCGGTGCTCGATCAGTATAAACCGGAACTGGTGATTATATCCGCCGGGCAGGACGCGTACAACCGGGATCCGCTGGCGGGAATGTCATTAACTGAACAGGGATACTATAACATGGCCGGGGCGCTGGCTTCTGCAGCCGAAAGATGGTCGCAGGGGCGGATTTTACTCTGCCTGGAGGGCGGTTATCACCTGCAGGGACAGGCCGAAGTGGTTATTCAAATCCTGAACGCTCTGGGCAAGTGGGGTTTACCAGTCAATGAACAAAAAATTAAATTTAAACCGGGCAATCAGGCCCAAAGAAGCCTGGAGATAGCGCTCAAGGTGCAAAAGGCTTACTGGAACCTGTAAAAGAACATGCAAAGTATCTTCCCGCATCATGTTGATGAAAACAGCGTTTTGCATTGCCATTACGGTAGAACTATGCTATACTACCCCTGGTAATTTTAAAAACTCACGTCTGCTGAGCGCCGATCCGGTTGGCTGAAAGCTCGGGCAGCGGCTATGACGCAGGCGGCGGAAAAAACAAGAGGAGGAATTGATTTGGCCAGAGTGAGCATGAAGCAGTTGTTGGAAGCGGGGGTGCATTTCGGGCATCAAACCCGCCGTTGGAATCCGAAAATGAAGAAATACATTTTTACCGAACGTAACGGAATTTACATTATCGATCTGCAAAAAACCGTAAAACTAATAGACTCAACTTATAATTATGTGCGTGACCTGGTTGCCGGCGGAGGCAGCATTATTTTTGTCGGCACCAAAAAACAGGCCCAGGAATCGATCCGTTTTGAGGCAGAAAGATGCGGCGCTCATTATGTAAACCATCGTTGGCTTGGTGGTATGCTGACCAATTTTAATACCATTTCTAAGCGTATCAATCGTATGCTCCAATTGGAAGCGATGGAAGACGATGGTACTTTTGAACGGTTGACCAAAAAAGAAGTACTTACTTTAAGAAATGAGAAAGAAAGGTTGCATAAATTCCTCAGTGGAATCCGCAACATGAAAAAACTACCAGATGCGGTTTATGTGGCAGATCCGCGTAAAGAAAAAATTGCTGTTGCCGAAGCGAGAAAACTGGGTATTCCGGTCATTGCTATCCTTGATACAAACTGTGACCCGGACGAGATCGACTACCTGATTCCCGGAAATGATGATGCCATCAGAGCCGTCAAATTGATTACCTCGGTAATTGCCGATGCGGTGCTGGAAGGAAAGCAGATCAGCGAACAACCGGAAATAGAGGAAGA
The DNA here is from genome assembly GCA_007130825.1 of Syntrophomonadaceae bacterium. Classification (GTDB taxonomy): domain Bacteria; phylum Bacillota; class Dethiobacteria; order DTU022; family DTU022; genus B1SED10-74M. Next base: position 18,183 of record SLRT01000037.1, read on the forward strand.
AGCGGAAGAAGGGGAGCAAGCGGGCGCCACAGCAGCAGCCGGTTATGCCGCAGGTGAGGCTCAGCCGGAAAGTGTAGATGAAACAGTTGGTCTTTCTGCTGAAGATTCCGCTTCATCGTCTCTGCCGGTTGCCGAAGTGGTAGAAGAGGCAAACGAAGAAACAGGAGAAGAAACAGAAGAAGAAACAGAAGAAGTAGCGGCAGAAAGCGTCGAAACAGAGGAGAGCGGATCACAGGTAGCACGGGAGAAGGACACTGATTGATTGCGCGGATTATTTTCATCGCTGAAAAAATTAAGCCAGATAGAGGAGTGTAGGCTGATGCATATCGATGCCCAGGTGGTTAAAGCTTTGCGAGAGAAAACCGGGGCCGGAATGATGGACTGTAAGAAAGCGTTACAGGAAGCCGGCGGAGACGAAGAAAAAGCAGTTAATGCCCTGCGAGAAAAAGGGCTGGCCGCTGCCGCCCGCAGAGCGGGAAGATCCGCCAACCATGGAATAGTCGATTCGTACATTCACCTCGGGGGAAAGATCGGAGTTTTAGTCGAGGTAAACTGTGAAACTGATTTTGTGGCCCGCAATGATGAATTTCGCACATTTGTCCGTGATCTATGCCTGCAGATTGCGGCAACAAATCCGGCTTTTCTGAAAAAAGAAGATGTTCCGGAAAATGTGTTGGAAAATGAACGCCAGATCATCAAGGCCCAGGCCCTGAATGAAGGCAAACCGGAAAAAGTGATTGAAAAAATTACGGAAGGACGGATCGATAAATACTACCGCGAGAACTGCTTGATGGAACAGGCTTTTGTTAAAAATGAGGAGATAACGATCAGTGATCTGTTGACAGAACTTATTGCTAAAATCGGTGAAAATATCGTTATACGCCGCTACAGCCGCTTTGAAGTTGGTGAAGGGCTCGAATCAAGTACTTCATGCGGAAGCGAAAACTAAACTGTAAAAAGGGCACTGCAAAGTGTTCTTTTTTTAAGGCGGAAAGCCGGATAAAAAAATTCCTGGTTTTGAAGGTTTACGCATTGTTATAGCGAATCTGTATAAAACCGGATAAGCGATTTTGCTTACGGGAGGTGGACAGGTGTTAACGCCTGCATACAACCGGGTTGTTTTGAAATTAAGCGGTGAGGCCCTGGCCGGTAACCGGGACTTCGGTATAGATCCACAGGTTATGGAAAGCATAGCCCTGCAGATAAAAGAAGTTAACAGTTACCGGGTTGAGGTAGCGGTTGTGGTTGGCGGTGGTAATATATGGCGTGGCGCGCGGGCCGGTAAAGAGGGCATGGATCGCGCAACTGCCGATTATATGGGCATGCTGGCTACTGTGATTAACGCTCTTGCTCTGCAGGATGCCCTGGAACGCCACGATGTTGACACCAGGGTGCAGACTGCCGTAGAGATGCAACAAGTTGCCGAACCCTACATCAGGAGACGCGCTCTGCGCCACCTGGAAAAGGGCCGGGTGGTTATTTTTGCCGGTGGAACGGGTAATCCTTATTTTTCGACCGATACTACTGCTGCTCTGCGTGCGGCGGAAATAGAAGCAGAAGTGATCCTGCTGGCCAAGGGTAAAGTTGATGCGGTTTATGATGATGATCCTTTGTTAAACCCTGATGCCCACAAGTTTAGCGAACTTAATTACATAGAAGTTATTAACCAGCATCTGGGTGTAATGGATTCCACTGCCGCTTCCCTGTGCATGGACAATAAAATCCAACTGATCGTCTTTGGCTTGAACTTTGGAAACATTAAAAAGGCGATTATGGGTGAAAAAATTGGAACCCTGATACGAGGTGGATGACGGATGTTAGATGTAATATATAGTGATGCTGAAGAAAAAATGAGTAAAGCTATTGTCGCTTTTCAACGTGAGCTGTCGAGTTTACGCGCCGGAAGAGCATCACCATCTTTACTGGACCGTGTAGAAGTTGATTATTACGGTATTCCGACCCCGTTAAATCAGTTGGCCGGAGTAACCGCTCCCGAAGCACGCTTGTTGGTTGTTCAACCCTGGGATAAACAGGCCCTGCCCGACATTGAGAAAGCTATTTTAAAATCAGATCTCGGTTTGACACCGACCAATGACGGAAATGTGATCAGGCTGACTATTCCCCAGTTAACCGAGGAGCGCCGCAAAGATCTGGTCAAGTTCGTCCGAAAAAAAGCAGAAGAAGGGAAAGTATCTGTGCGTAATATTCGCCGCGATGCCAACGAGGAAATCAAACAGCTGGAAAAAGACAGCGATATCTCTGAGGACGAAAGCAGGCGGGCCCAGGACCGCATCCAGGAACTGACTGATACAAAAATCGAAGAAATTGATCAAATCCTTGCAGCCAAGGAAAAAGAAATGATGGAAGTTTAACACAGCAGCAGTCCATGGCAGGGCACGAGCTGCTTCTGATTAAGAACCGCTTCGATTAGTTTTTCTAATCTAATGGTTAAAGCAAACCAGAGGCGGCTCTCTCTTGACAGGAAAGGGGGAGCCGTTATTTTTGAACGGTGGGATTCATATTGGATTTTCGTCAACAGGAACAGGAGTTTAACCGCAAAATTGATCCGCAAAAACTGCCTTACCATGTAGCCATTATTATGGATGGAAATGGGCGTTGGGCCCTGGAAAAAGGTTTACCCCGGCAGGAAGGACACCGCCAGGGGGTGGAAACCGTTCGTGAAACGGTTAGATGCGGCAGCGAGCTGGGACTGGGTATTCTGACCCTTTTTGCTTTTTCCACCGAAAACTGGCAGCGTCCGGCCTGGGAGGTTAATTATCTAATGGGCCTGCCGGAAAAATATTTTAAATCAGAACTGCCGGAGTTGATCCGTAACAATGTTCGGGTTAATTTGATCGGCGATGGCGCCAGGCTGCCGGCCAAGGTCAGGAAGGCGATCAAAGACGGTGCAGAAGCAACAAAGAACAATACCGGCATGCTTCTTAACTTTGCCCTTAATTACGGATCACGCTCGGAGATATTGATGGCTGTCAACAACCTGCTTGACGACGCCGCTGCCGGTAAAATTAAAGGTGCTATCGATGAAAAAGTATTTTCCGGATATCTTTATACCGCCGATATGCCCGATCCGGATTTGTTGATCCGGACCAGTGGTGAAAAAAGAATCAGCAATTTTTTACTCTGGCAGCTGGCCTACAGCGAGCTGTGGTTTACAAATGATTACTGGCCTGATTTTTCCAGAATTCATTTAATGGAAGCTGTTTATGACTATCAATTGCGAAAACGGCGCTTTGGCAAAGTATAAGCGACTGAAGGTGATTATTTATGCTATCGCTTCGGATATTGACTGCATTGCTCGGCATACCGGTTATCATTGCCTCTGTCTATTTCGGCGGTCCGTGGTATGCGCTTTTGCTGCTTCTGGTTGTAAACCTGGGAATATATGAGTACAATAATATAGTAAGAATCGGAGATTTAAGTTTCCCGGCCCTGGTCAGCTATTTTGGGGTCA
>SLRT01000099.1 GCA_007130825.1 Syntrophomonadaceae bacterium
TACCATGAACAGATTTCCGGATATGCGGAAAAACAGAAAACCCTGGGCTTGCCCGCCCCGGGAACGGCGCATAAAGGCCGAAGAAAAAAGAAACAGTAAAGGATATTTGTATCAGGTAATTACGGAAGCTTTTAAACACAGGTATAACTGAAGTTATTTCTGCTATGCCCCGAAACAAGAAGATTTCTATTTTCACATAGAGCTCACAGCCATAAAAAATCTATTTAAGGAATATTTTTTTTAAAAAAGTGTGTTTGTTCTTGTACGGCGGGTAATAGAGGCCCGGATCAAAACGAAAGTATCTTTTCATAATGGATTTTTTATATGAAAAGGCATCAAAACTGTACTTGCCATGATAATTGCCGATTCCGCTGCTGCCCTTGCCTCCAAAGGGGAGGTTATGGTTGCCGATATAAATCACTGTATCATTGATACAACCTCCACCAAAGGGGATATTGGTGGTCAGCCTGTTAACTTTCGCGCGGTCTTTAGAAAAAATGTAGAGCGCCAATGGATCGGGGTTGCGGGCCACTATTTCTTCAACTTCTTCCAGCTCGGAATACTCAACAACCGGTAATATGGGGCCGAAAATTTCTTCCTGCATCACAGGTGTATCCAGATCTGTTACCTCGAGGATAGCCGGGCCGATAAAAAGTTCAGTTTTGTCTGTCTGCCCGCCTGTGATTAAAGTTCCATCATTAAAAAACTTTAATAACCTGTCGTAGTGTTTTTCATTGATAATTCTTCCCAGATCGGGGCTGCTTTGATGGTCCGTGGTAAAGAAGGTGTTGATCCACTTTTCAAGTGAAGCATAAAAAGCCTGCTTGATATCTTTATGGACCAGCAGGTAATCAGGAGAGATGCAGTTTTGGCCGGCGTTAAAATATTTGCCCCACAAAACCCTCTTTGCGCTCAGATCAAGGTCTGCGTCCTTGTCGACAATGCAGGGGCTCTTGCCCCCGAGTTCTAAGGTTACATCGGCCAAGTGCTTTGCTGCTTTTTCCATAACGATTTGACCTACTGCCGGACTGCCCGTATAAAAGATTTTATCAAATTCTTGATCTAAAAGACTGCTTGCAACTTGAGCGTCGCCTTCCACTGTGGTTATGTATTTTTTATCAAAGGCTTCATTGATAATTTTAGCCACCACCGCAGATGAAGCTTCAGATATTTCAGAAGGTTTGATTACAGAGCAATTTCCGGCAGCAATAGAGCCTACCAGTGGAGCAAGGGTCAATTGGAAAGGATAATTCCAGGGCCCGATAATCAAGGCTATGCCAAAGGGTTGGTGCAGGTAATAGTTTTTCGATGGAAAAGTTGGCACAGTGCTTTTGACTTTTTTAGGTTTTACCCATTTATCCAGGTATTTTAAGGCGGTATTGATTTCGTTTATGATCAAGCTGAGCTCTGATGCATAGGTTTCGAAGACAGGTTTTCTAAGGTCTTTATTTAGCGCCGCTAAAATATTCTGCTCGTTGCGGATAATGGTTTGCTTAAAATCTTTGAGAGCTTTATGCCGGAAAGCGGTGCTTCTGGTTTCTCCAGTCTGAAAAAACTGTCTCTGGTTTGCTAAGATATTCCCGACAGAGACTTCGGTCATAAGTTGAACACTCCTTTAGATTGATTATCCCACTGCACAGCATAAATCACAAGCTTTGTATTATGCCATAAAGTGCCCACTGGAAAAAAGGATTCCAGTTTTTTCGTTAAAACGGCAATGCGGAGGTGAACAACCTGAAACACCGGGACAAATTGGCAATAAAAAAGGAATTACAATTGTGTTCGCGAATAGGATCCCCGAATGAGAAATTGGTTGAAAAACTGCTCAACCGGGAGGAATCAGCATGTGGTATCAAAGAGGAGAAAAGGGAAGGACCCTGATTGGCAGGGTTCCCTTTCGCGGTGATTTGCTTGAAAGCGTACAACAGTTTGCCGTTAATGAAAAGATCGAATGTGCCCGGGTGGAGATCATCGGTGCAGTAGAAAAAGCGGTTATCAGTTATTACAATCAGGACAAAAGGGTCTATGAAGATCGGGAGTTTAATGAGCACCTGGAAATAGTTGGATGTATGGGCAATATAAGCCTGCGGAATGGTGAACCGGCAGCTCATCTGCATATAACTCTCGGTGACAGTGAGGGTGGGTTGAAAGGCGGGCATCTGCAAAAAGGGACCGTGGTCTTTGCCGGGGAATTTGTGATCGAAGAGATCCTGGGGCCTGAGCTGTACCGTGAGCATGATCCGGAAACGGACCTGCCGTTGTGGCGGAAAGCATAATATAATCGCCCGTGTTCCTTGCTTTGGGCTCCGTTTTTTACAGCAACGACCAGATATATAACAGGGAGTGAAGACAGGTGACAAGGGTGCTTGCTTCCCGCATATTGAGCAGCGAGCAGTTGGACCTCATGAAAGAAAAGCTGGAAATAATCCTGGCTGAAAGAGGGGTAAAAGTAGGTCATGCAAAGGTTTTACGTTTTTTAGGGGAAGCCGGAGCGGATGTTTCGGCCTCGCGGGCGCGTTTTCCGCGGAGTCTAATTGATGAGGTTTTGAAAAAAGCTCCCAGGCAATATACCCTGGCAGGAATAGATCCCCGGTATGATTTAGCTGTTCCGCATCCAGGGGGACTATTTTATACCAGGACCAGCACAGGCGCGCTGAATTATTATGCGGAAGACGGAGCCTATTATCCGGTTGCCTTCAAAGAAGTGCAGGAGTTTACTAAGTTGAGCAGTTACCTGGAAAATATTGATTTTTGTTCACTCCCCTCGCCCCGCTCTAAATATATGCCTCAGGAAACCCTTGATATTCATACCCTTAGGACGGTTTTACAAAACACCACCAAGCATATCTGGGTCCAGCCGTATGAACAAGAAAACAGCAAGTACCTGCTTGAAATAGCGGCACTGGTGGTAGGCGGAAAAGAAAAACTAAAAGAAAGGCCGATCATCAGTCTTATTGCCTGTTCCAATTCACCCCTGGAGTACAAGGCTATGGATATGGAAATAGTTTTGCAGTGTTGTAAGTATGGTGTGCCCATACATGCCTGTTCTCTGCCGACCGGTGGGGCCAATGCTCCGGTAACCGCCGAGGGACTTGCCTTGGTGGCTGCGGTAGAAGTTATGGCCCTGGTTCTGATTGCCCAGCTTATTCAACCGGGAACAGCGGTAGTAGCCACACCGCTCCCTTTTTCCCTGGACATGTTGAGCACCCAGACCCTGCAGTCTCCGATCGAAGTTACCATGAGCAGAATGGCGGCTGTCCAGCTTTTCACCGAGGGTTACGGGCTTCCTGCTCACACTTATGGAACAGGCGCGGATAGTATTTTGCTGGATGCTCAGAACATGATCGAAAGGACTTCCCTGGCACACCTGGTCGCCCTTTCCGGCGCTTCGGTACTGGGCGGAGGGGGACAGCTGGAAGTGGCCAAAACAATCAGCCCGCTGCAGTTGATTATTGATAACGACATATTCGGGATAGTCAAGCAGTTAAAATCAGGCCTGGAGATTGACGATGAAAACCTGGCCTTTAATGAGATCAAAGGCTTAACCGGACGGGAAGAGTTTATTTCCATGGATCATACCTTTAATCATTTCCGCAATGTTTATCGGCCCCGCACTTTTTTCCGTGGATCACGCCTTTCCTGGGAAGAACAGGGGAGCAAAGACTTAATAGCAAGAACCAGGGATATATACGCTTCGATCCGGGATGATTACCAGGATATGCGTTTACCGGAAGACATCTCTACAGAGATAGATAAAACCATAAAATGTGCTGATCAGGAGATAGCCGGTACGGCAAAAAGACCGGGAGTTGATTGAATTGCCATTTTATTTAATAATCGATATAATAAGTTCACCGCTGGTTAACTGCCGCAATTGCTTTTTCTTATAAAACCGTGATGTTTAACAAATCGAGGAGGGAGCAGGAAATGGAAATCACAAAAATTGCTGTTCTGGGAGCCGGGCAGATGGGCAGTGGAATTGCCCAGGTTGCCGCTACATCTGGCTACCAGGTAAGTATGATGGATGTGACCGAGCAGGTGCTTGAAAAGGGGTTGAAAAGCATTCGTAACAGCCTGGAATGCTTTGTCAAGTCCGGCAAGCTAAAGGAAGAAAAGAAAGAAGAGATAATAAAGACCATTTCCCCCACTACCGACCTGGCCGATGCAGTAGAAGGAGCCCAGTTGGTCATCGAGGCGGTTCCTGAAGACCTGGAGCTGAAAAAGGAAGTGTTTAAAGAACTGGAAGGGCTTTGTGCAGAAGAAACCATTTTGGCCAGCAATACCACCGAGTTGAGCATAACCGATATTGCATCGGTCACCAGCTGTTCGGATAAAGTGATTGGCATGCACTGGTTTAACCCGGCACCGCTGATGAAACTAGTTGAAATTGTGACCGGAGTGGATACCTCTGATCAGACTGTTCAGATTGTCCAGGATTTAGCGCAAAAAATGGGCAAGGAAACTGTTTTGGTCAAAGACGCCCAGGGCTTTATAACCAGCAGGGTCCTGGCTGCTCACATGCTGGAATGCATGCGGGTCCTGGAAGAAGGTGTCGCTTCTGCTGAAGATATCGACAAGGCTGTGCGCCTGGGATTAAATTATCCCATGGGTCCTTTTGAACTGGCTGATTACGTCGGGCTCGACACCATGGTTTTTGCTGCCGAAGGTTTAACCGAGGCTTACGGTGATCGCTTCCGCGCCCCGCAAAATTTGAAAAAACTGGTTGAGGCTGGACACCTGGGCCGTAAGTCCGGACAGGGTTTCTACAACCACGACAAGTGATTTTTCAATAGTTGCTTTCTTATCCGAACCAAGTGCCTTTCAACTCTTTTCTCGCTGTTGATTTAATGACAATGCACATGAGGAGGAGCTTAATATGAGCGACCGGCAAGAGGTAGTAATCGCTGCTGCGGCCCGTACTCCTTTTGGACGATTCGGCGGAGCGATGAAAGATATAAGCAGTTTAGATCTCGGGGTAAAGGCTGTCCGGGAAGTGCTTGATCGATTAAAGCAGGGTACGGAACTGGTTGATGAGCTGTACTTTGGAACCTGTATACTGCCGGAAAATGCCCTGGAAACGAATGTGTTGGGCCGCCAGGCAGTGCTTAAAGCCGGACTGCCTGCCGGTGTAATATCTCTAACCCTCGACCGGGCCTGCTGTTCTTCGATGACCGCCCTGCATATGGGTTATCGTTCGATCAAAAGCGGTGAGGCAGAAGTAGTGGTGGTGGTCGGTGCGGATAACATGAGCCGCGCGCCTTTCCTGGCCCCACAGGTTCGCTGGGGTCAGCGTCTGGGTTCATCCCCCTTGATCGATCCTTTATATGCCTTGGGTTACCCCGGCTGGAACCCCGTTTCCGTAGATGCCGGGGAAGTAGCCCTGCAGTACGGGGTAAGCCGTGAGGAACAGGATTACTGGGCGTTGTGCAGTCAGCAGCGGTATAACCGGGCCCTGGAAGAAGGAAAATTCGGGGAAGAGATCTTTTCCGTGGAAGTTCCCGCTAAAAAGAAATCGGTACTTGTCGAGCGGGATGAACAGCCCCGGCCAGATGTTACCCTGGAGCAGTTGTCCAAATTACCGACTGTCTACGGCAGCCCCACGGTAACGCCCGGTAATGCCCCGGGGCTGAATACGGGAGCTGCAGCCCTGATCCTGATGTCCCGGGGCCGGGTCGAAGAACTGGGGGTTGAGGCGCTGGCCACGGTACGCAGTATCGGCAGTGTGGCCCTGGAACCCCACCTGATAGCTGCTGTTCCTGCTCCGGCTATTGAAAAAGCCCTGGAACGGGGCGGTGGAATTGCCGTTGAAGAGGTAGATTTAATTGAGATTAATGAGGCTTTTGCTGCTATGCCCCTGGTAAGCAGTAAGATCCTGGCCGGAGATGATCCCGAAAAGGTGGAACTGCTGCGAGAAAAAATTAACGTCAACGGAGGGGCTATCGCTGTTGGTCATCCGGTTGGAGCCAGCGGCGCCCGTATTATCATGACCCTGATTTTTGAACTGCGCAGAAGGGGCGGCGGTTTAGGGGCAGCGGCGATCTGTGGTGGCCTGGCCCAGGGAGACTCGGTTTTACTCGAAGTCTAACCAACAGAGGGACAGGAGGCTGAACATGTTAGCAGCGGAAGGTAAGCCGGTCATTAATTTTGCTGCAAGCATATCCTGGCCGGTCCGGGTTTTGCGGTTAAATCACTTTTGTGTCATGAGCAATTAAACGATTTTCTGTTAAACTAACCTCCTGCTGCCGGTGGGAAAATGCTGATTATTGAGCCCTCATCTAAAACTGTATCTATTCCCTGCAGCTGTTTAATGGTGTAACCGTTAATAAGCACGGTCATACCGGTTAATTCCTCACCGTTCATCAGCGTTAAGTATCTTCCGTTGATAGATAGTTTTTCCGGCATCCGGTGATCCCGGCGCAAAACTTGCAGTAGGCCGCGCACGCTTGTCCCTTCCGGCAGCTCAATAGTAATTTCCTTAACCCCGAGCGATTCGCGCAGAAAAAGATAAGGTTTGACCACAACTTTCAACTGGGTGCACCTCCACTTTATA
>SLRT01000010.1 GCA_007130825.1 Syntrophomonadaceae bacterium
AACCAGTCCGGGTGAAGCAAACCAATATTACCCCCGGTTACAGAGCCTTCCTTCAGGCGAACATAGGTGCGCTCAGTTTCCGGAAAACGCTCAACACATGTTTCCCGGTAAAGAATTGGATAATAGAAATCCTGATCGTAAGGTGCGCAAAGAGCCAAAAATTCTTCAATAACTGCAGCATTGATCAGGGGAATGTCACCGGTTACAACCAGGCAAAGGCGGCTTTGATCAACAAGCTCAAAGCCGGCAGCCAGGTTATCGAGCATGCTTCCTTTTTCCGGCACAATCTCAAAACTGTACCCTTCCCGGTAAAGCTCCTGTAAATCTTCAACAGGGCCGACGACTGCAATCCGCTGAACCGAAGGCGATTCCTGAAGAGCTTTAAGAATATAAGCAAGCAAAGACCGGCCGTAAATCTTGATAAAGGCCTTATTGGAAACATTTTCTTGCTCAGTCAGCGGCTCCTGCTTGCCTCCGCCGGCCAAAACCACGGCATCAAACATGTTGCCCCCCTAACTTCCCCTGTCTGCTGTCGTCCAGCAAAGATATGCCCTGCAGCCTTCCTGCTCAATAACACGCGCGGTTACACGGGCCAGGGAATATTTTTCTGTTAATATAAAAAGTGTCGGTCCGCTGCCGGATAAAACCGGTTGAAGCCCCAGGTTCTCAAGCTTTCTCTTAATGTTTTGCAGCTGGGTAGAACCCGGCAAGAGCGCTGTTTCAAGAGTATTGGTAAAGCCTCTGCCAAGCCATCCCAAAATTTTTCTTTTGGAACCCTTTCTGATTGCTTCTAGCAGGGGATGCAGGGAAGGTGTCCCAATTTGGTTGAGATCAAAAGAACTGTATGCAGCAGATGTCGACATCTGCAGGTTTGTCGGCAGGACTAAAACAAGCCAAAAAAAAGGAAGTGGGGGGAGTTTTTCAAGTTGTTCACCCCGGCCACGGGCCAAAGCTGTCCCTCCCTGCAGGCAGAAAGGGACATCAGAACCTAAAAGAGCCCCCATCTTGAGCAGTGTTGTTTTATCCAGCCCCAGGTTCCAGAATTGGTTTAAACCCCGCAGGGTGGCAGCTGCGTCGGCGCTTCCTCCAGCCAAACCGGCTGCCACCGGTATGTTTTTGTACAAGGTAATTCTAACGCCGGCCAAAGCTTTTCCCGCCTGCTGCTCCAACAAGGCTGCTGCCCGGTTAACCAGGTTGTCTGCCCCGGAAAGTTGCTGATCGGTGCAAAAAAAATGCCATCTACTGCCGGAAACCGCTTCAAAAAACAGGGTGTCGGCTAAAGATATCTGCTGCATTACCGATTCAATTTCATGGTATCCATCCGTGCGACGGGCCAGGACGGTTAATCCAAGATTTATCTTTGCCGGCGCCTTGAGCGAAAAATTCCTCTCCATTTTCAGCTCATCTTCACCAGGCGTTTATTTTCCGTAATTCCCGGTATTCGTCCTCTTTTGGCCAGCGCTTTACCGCGGACTTCTTTTAAATCAAGGGTCATATCTATCGCCGGCGCCCGTGCTATATAGCTTCCCACTCCAAAAGCATCGGTGCCGGCCTCGGCCAACGTGATAATCCGCTCCGGGTTTAAGCCACCGGAAACGATGATCTGAACATGATGGTGACCATTTTGGTCAAGTCGTGCTCTTGCTTCCCTGACCAGGTTGGGGGTTACTCCCCCTCGTTCACTGGGAGTGTCGAGGCGAATTCCGTTTAATTGCCGGCCAAGAGCATCAGCAACCCTTAAAGCCTCTTCTGTTTCATCTTTAAAAGTGTCGACAAGAATAATCCGGGGGGCATCTTTCGGGATAAAACGATCATAAGCCCGGGCCAGTTCAACTGTATCACCGACGACCAAAAAAGCAGCGTGAGGTATAGTTCCCACCGGCGATCGCCCTAACAGCAGGGCTCCCAGGACACAACTGCAGGCATCAGCACCTCCGATTACAGCTGCCCGTTCCATTACCGGAGCCACTGCCGGATGCAAATGCCTGGCGCCGTAGCAAACGACCATCCGATCGGCAGCCGCTTCTTTACAACTGTGCGCTGCTGTAGACCAGCCACTCGAACTGGCCAGAATACCCAACAACGGTGTTTCATATATACCAAAATCTCCATAACGTCCCTTAATGCGCATGACAACTTCTTTGGACTCCATCGGCTCACCTTCGGGCAAAGCCCATATCTCAAGCTCCCGGTTTCTCAGCAGGTAGAGAGCTTCATCCACCCCGGACAAAATGCCGGCCCCGGAAGAAAATATTTCCGCTGTTACCTCCGTATCAGCCAAATTCATTGAGCTAAGCAAATCCCTGGACCGAACAAAATAAATATCACTGGTCAGCCCTTGTTCTATTTCAGATTCGGTTGCTGAAAAAAATCGTTGATCAGGAGATAGTTCGATTTGGTCAATATCCTTTAGTGTAATAAAATCTTTTGCCTTCATTTAAGTCCTCCAGGTCATTTAGATCATCGTAGCTCCAAGCGTTTTTTCCATTTCATTCAAGGCAAAATTGTGCGCCTCCCGATCAAAACTGGCTACAGCATTAACCGGTATATTTACCTTGTACCCGTACATCTGGGCCATAGCCGCAGTATATAAGATACATATATTGGTTACTGTACCCACCAATTCGAGTTCCTTGATTCCCTTGTCGCGCAAAGTTATATCCAGATCAGTACCGACAAAGGCACTGAAACGCCTTTTTTCAATAACTCTTTCTTCAGGCCTGGGTTCCAGTTCAGCAATAACCTGGTCTCCACCGCTGCCCTGCACGCTGTGCGAAGGGAACAATTCAAACTCAACGTCATCTTCAAAATGCCGATCACAAATAAAAAAAACCGGTAACCCTTCAGAACGATAGTTTTCCAGTCGTTTTTTTACCTGGGGGACCAGTTCTTCTGCCGCCGGACCGATATATAGAGCCCCCTGCGGATCAATAAAATCAGCCACCATATCAATGACAAGCAAAGCTTTCATTGACAACCCTCCTAATAATTAATGAGTACATTGAATTGTAACCACGCTATTCTACAAAAAATAAACTAATCCTGCTTTAAAAATTCTTATTCAATATGCTGGTGTTTTTTACTGGCATTTTGCGATCGCACTCAGCAAGTCAAATGACCAGCAGATAAAAAAAACCGGAATTCTAAAACTCCGGTTTACAGCTATGCATTGCTTTTAATGGCCAGAACATTTTATCAAAAAACATCCATTACCCGGGATATCTTTGATATAAAGAAAAGAAAACATTGTAACCAGATTCTTTCCAAAAATATTTTCTAGCCTGCACTGCGACGCATTTTACCTTCATTAAAACTAAGTTCTACAGTCTCTGTAAGAACATCGGTATAACTGAATGAAAGTCTTTGGAAGTAATTGTTTTCATCAACTCTTACTATAAATATAGAGGGGTAAAGACTTTCCAACACTCCTTCTTTCTCGTAAGTTTTGCGCCGACCGCGGTTAGCTCGCAATTTTATCTTTTCACCTAGATGAGATTCAAGCTTCTTGCGGATTTCAAATAGGACATCAGTAGCCACCATTCAAAACCACCTTATATTTATTATTGATTATATATTAACATAATGTAATGTAATATGTCAAGAAATGCTTTAAAAATGCCATAATTACAGGCAGGGGGCCTGAAATTCGCCTTCAGCGCGTAAATCGATCAGCGACTGTAGCTGCCCCGTAAGAATCAGGCTTAATAAGGGCCTGGTAGCCGCTGCCGATTACCATACCGACAACTTCTTTAATGATGTCCCGTGTTTCGCCTTTTTCACCAACATCCAAATGGATTTCCACATTCAAGCGAAGATCGCTGTTTTCAGCCAGCTTTTCAGTTAGACGGGTGGCTACTTCCAAACTAAGAAAGGTTTCATAGTAAATCCGCTGTCGTAAACTTTCCATGAATCGAGTCTTTTGCTTGTGATAAAAAAACCGTCCGCCTTTACCGACACGGTGGACAACAACTGCAGTAACAAACATTACATGATCATTTAAAAAGGAATGCGAATCAGTACCGATTATCAGTTTGTACGATTCGTCAGGAAACTCATTGGTAAATCCCACCAGGTCTTCGAACAAGTCCTGGAACGAAACTCTACCTCTGGAAGGGCTTGTAAAAAACATCGAGGCTGCGACCTTTCAGCTATATTTACTTAAATAATTATAAGTTATTCGCGTCAGCATTGCAAATTGTTTTACACTGAGCTCTTCCGGTCTGGCGCCGGGGAAAACTACTGCTTTTTCCAGTAGATCAGTCAACCTGTTTCGTGAAAAAGGGAAAAGACGGCTCATACTATTAAGGACAGTTTTACGACGCTGCTGAAAAAACCCCCGGACTATTTCCCAAAATAAACCTTCTTCTTGGCCGGTTAGTTCACGTTCACGCGGCTGTAACCTCAATACAGCAGATCCAACCTTGGGACGGGGCCAAAATACATTTTTAGAAACATCAAAAAGTTTTATCCCTTCAGTATAGTAACCGCAAATTACCGAAAGAGCACCGTAATCATTATCTCCGGGAGCAGCAATCAGGCGGTGGGCTACTTCTTTTTGAAACATCAACAACCCGACTGTGAAAGGAAAATTATCCTTGAACAAAGCGTACATAAACGGAGCAGATATATTGTAAGGCAGGTTCGATATTAGTTTGATCCCCCCACTGGCAGTTATTGTTCTACGAATCAGTTCTTTCCAGTCTACTTTTAGTACATCCTGTTCGATAATCTCTACTTCCGGCCACGGTCGAAGCAAATCTTTCAATAACCGGATCAGGCCGCGGTCAATCTCTAAAACCATCAGATTTGCACCGGTTCTGGCCAAGTTAACTGTCAGGGCGCCGGCCCCGGGCCCGACTTCAATCACAGCATCACCTTCTTCAACACGTGCGGCTGCAATTATTTTACGGACAATATTGGCATCAATCAGGAAATTTTGACCCAAATGACGACGGGGCTGCAGCCCATAAGATTGAAAAAGAGAATTAAGTTTCCGTGGTGAAGTTATATCAGGTATTTCAGACAAGTAATTATTCCTCAGCTTTCTGGGTTTTGCTATATTTTATCCCCCGGCCTTAAAAGCGTCAAACAAAGGATGGTTAAGCTTATCCGGCCGAAATGACTCAATAATTATAATGACAAAAAGGCGGTTATGCATTATAATATAGGATACAAACGGAATAATTCACCTGTTTAAGCATTCGATGATCGTTCAAAACGACCTCGCTTTGTGAAAGGAGGGATACGGTTTATTTATTAAGCAGGTCTTAAAACCCATAAATTGTGCATATAATATTTAAGGAGGTTTATTATAATATGGCAGACTTTAAAGAAATTTTAAATAACCTTAACCAGAAAATTGAAGAAGCGGATCCATCAAAAATGAAAGGGGTCAGTGCAGTATACCAGTTTGATCTATCCGGCGACAACGGTGGTGTTTTCCACGTTGCAGTTGATGACGGAAAGCCGACAGTTGTGGAATCAGAACATGATGACCCCAATATTACCATAACCATGGCCGCTGATGACTTCAACGATTTGCTCGAAGGCAAACTGAACGCCACCTCGGCTTTCATGGCTGGAAAGCTGAAAGTTAAGGGAGATATGTCTTTGGCCATGAAATTGCAAAGCCTGGTCAGCTAAATTTCACCTGTAGAACCAAATATCATATAAGCCAATAGCAGCGCTGGCGATAAACAATAGCCAGCGCTGTATGTTTCTCTATTGCTATAATAAGCGCCTATCTTTTGATCCTACTGATAATCATGCCCCGGTTGTATACTAGTCTGGCAATATATTACTTTCAACTTCGATCTACAAGGGTATCTGAAAAAAGGCGGACAGCATTCACATACAGCTGTTCGGCCAGCTGATCCAAATCCTGATTCAAGGCCAGGGCAACCCGCTCATAGACGAGACGGACAAAAGCCGGTTCATTACGCTGGCTGCGGTAAGCCTGGGGCGCGAGATAGGGAGCATCAGTTTCCAGCAGCAGGCGGTCAGCCGGGATGTAGTTAAGCAGATCACGTAAAGCATGGGAACGGGGATAAGTGACCGGGCCGGCCAGAGAAATGTAGAAACCAAGATCCAAAAAAGCTTCCGCCCAACTGCGATCACCGGAAAAACAGTGCATCACTCCACCGCATAGAGGCAACTCTTCTTCTTTTAAAACCTGCAGTGTTTCAGCATGGGCTTCGCGACTGTGGATTATTACCGGTTTTTGAACCTTACAGGCCAGGTGTAAGTGCTCGCGGAAAAGCTGTTCCTGGTTTTCGCGGGGGGAAAGGTTACGGTAAAAATCAAGTCCTGTTTCGCCGATAGCCAGTACAGTTTCAGCGCCGGCTAAAACTTCCAGCTGCTCTGCCCAGTTTGTAGAAACCCTGGCTGCGCCATGGGGATGGATTCCCACCGCAGATCCAATTTGCGGGTAGCTTTCGCTCATCTCCACTGAGCGTCTTGAGCTGTGCTCGTCCGTGCCGGCATTGATTATGGCAACGACTCCGGCTTGTAGCGCCCGATCAATAGTCTGGTTCAGATCCTTTTTAAACTGGGGGAAATCCAGGTGAGCATGAGTATCGATTAAAGCGCTCAAATCAGCTGACCCTGCTTCCCGGAGCTATTTTTTGATCAACCGTGGTCAGGCTCAGATCGCCCTTTTCGCTCGTTGCCGCCAGCAGCATGCCCTGTGATAACACCCCGCGTAATTTAACCGGCTTCAGGTTGGCCACGAAAAGGACCTGCTTTCCGATTAATTCTTCAGGCTGATGGTATTTGGCAATGCCAGCTACAACCTGGCGCTTGTTCTCTTCTCCGATATCAACTTCAATTTTCAATAGTTTATCCGATTTAGGAACACTTTCAGCAGAAATAATGTCCGCCACGCGCATATCAACCTGCTGAAAATATTCGATAGTAATCAATCCTGTCAACTCTTCTGCTTTTTCGGAATCTGAATCTTCCTCCGCTGGTTTATCTGCTCTCATTTCTTTTATTTCCGCTTGCAGGTTAAGTCGCGGAAATAAATCCTCGCCTCTTTTAACAATCGTGCCGGGCTTTATCATGGCCCATTGCCTCAGGCTGCCCCACTCCTGCAGTTTGGTAGATTCTTTTATACCAATTTGTTCCCAAATGCATTCCGGTGTCCGGGGCATAAACGGCTGCAGCATAACCGCTACAAAGCGGATACTTTCGATCAGGTTATAAATAACCGTCCCCAGGCGCTCCTGTTTTGCAGGATCCTTAGCCAAATCCCAGGGCATATTGTCATCAATATATTTGTTGCTTTGACGCACAAGCTGCCAAAGTTCAGTCAGGGAATCGCTGATCTTCATCTGCTCCATCGCCGACTCAACAGCTTCAGGAGTGTTAAGAGCAATGTTGCGAAGGGATGCATCGGTGGAATCATCGCCGGCAGAAGGTTCCGGCAGAACTCCTTCGAAATACCGCTCAGCCATGGTTAGCGTCCTGCTGACCAGGTTGCCCAGATCGTTGGCCAAATCGTTATTAATCCTAGTAATAAAGGATTCCAGGCTGAATATTCCGTCCTGGCCAAAAGGAATCTCTCTTAACAAAAAATAACGCAGGGCATCGGAACTGTACCTGTCCGCCAACACAAGCGGATCAATCGCATTGCCCTTAGATTTGGACATTTTCCCTTCCTGAAGCATCAGCCAGCCATGTCCGAAAACTGTTTTCGGCAAGGGTTCACCAAGGGCCATCAAAAAAATCGGCCAATAAATTGTATGGAAGCGCAGGATATCTTTGCCAATTAACTGCACATCGGCAGGCCAGAACTCTTCATATAAACTATCCTCTTCGCCATAACCGAGAGCGGTAATATAATTGCTCAGAGCGTCCAGCCAAACGTAAATAACATGTTCCGGATCAAATGGCACGGGAATACCCCAATTAAAAGAAGTCCTTGAAACACAAAGATCTTCCAGACCGGGTTTGAGGAAATTATTGATCATTTCGTTTTTGCGTGAGGGCGGTTGAATGAATTCGGGATGCGTTTCAATATGCTCAATTAGGCGCTGAGCATAACGTGACATTCTGAAAAAATAAGCCTCCTCATTGATCAATTCAACTTTACGTCCGCAGTCCGGACATGCTCCGTCATTAAGCTGTCGTTCCGTCCAGTAAGCTTCACAGGGGGTGCAATATAAACCCTCGTATTTTCCTTTATAAATATCGCCCTGTTCGTAGAAACGGGTAAAAATCCGGGCTACCTTTTCCTTGTGCCGTGGCTCTGAGGTGCGTATAAAGTCATCATATTGAATATCCAGCTCCTGCCACAGCTCTTTAATCCATTCTACAACCTCGTCGACAAATACAGCCGGGGATTTGCCTGCCGCTTCAGCCTGCCGCTGAATTTTCTGACCGTGTTCGTCTGTCCCGGTAAGAAACCAAACCCGGTAACCGGTCAGCCTTTTAAAACGGGCCATGGCATCGGCAGCTACAGTCGTATAAGAGTTTCCAACATGCAACCTGTTACTCGGATAGTAAATCGGAGTAGTAACATAAAAAGTTTTTTCGTCTGCCAATGTTAGGCCTCCCTGCAGTTTAAAGATGTCGTTATTATACCAAAGCACCCAACACTGTCAAGTTGAGTTTACCTGAGAAAAAACATTCATGTAATATTCTTGTAAAGTTGAGCATTTTGGGAAAATAACTATTGACTACCATGTCAATTACTGGTATAATACTTGAACCAAACCTGCTCCACCATTACGAAAAGGAGGAAATGCTCTTGAAATCAACCGGGATTGTTAGGAAAGTAGACGAATTGGGCAGAGTAGTCATCCCTATAGAGCTGAGGAGAACACTGGGAATTGAAGTAAAAGACGCCCTCGAAATTTATGTTGATTCTGACAGAATCATCCTCAAGAAATATGAACCAGCATGTCTATTCTGCGGTAATGCTGATCACGTTAAGCATTTCGGCAACCGCATAGTATGCCAGGAGTGTATAGACACGCTGGCCAAAGAGTAAAGCTATAAGCAAGATTTTTGACAGGGGCACGTTTAAGAAGGTGTGCCCCTGTCATCATGGCAAGTAAACCTCTTCCAGGGGAAATGTTTTTACATAACCTGAATCCTCAAGTTCTACCACAACTATCTTTTTGTTACTGTTTATTTCTTTTAAGCGGCCTTCACCATCGGCAGTATATACTTTCTGACCGGGCTTTGGCATCTGTTCACGGGAATCTTTATAAGCGCTGGCTTCATAACGGAGACAGCACATCAACCTTCCGCAGGCCCCGGATATTTTTGTTGGGTTAAGAGACAGGTTCTGTCCTTTGGCCATTCTGATCGATACCGGTTCAAACTCTTCCAAAAAAGTGCAACAACAAAAAGCGCGCCCGCATGGACCGATACCGCCTTTAATCTTCGCTTCGTCGCGCACCCCAATCTGACGCAGTTCAATACGGGTCTTAAATATTGCAGCCAAATCTTTGACCAGTTCCCTGAAATCGACCCTTTCTTCTGAAGTAAAACAAAAAATAATCTTGTTGCGATCAAAAGTATATTCAACACTTACCAGTTTCATATCCAGCCCGTGTTCCTTGATTTTTTGCTGACAAGTAATGAAGGCATCAGTTTCTTTTTTTTTGTTTTCTTCGACCTGCCAACAGTCGTCTTCCGAGGCCTTACGCAACACATTTTTTAGGGGTAGGACCAGCTCTCCCTCCGGAACCTCCTTATCAGCAATAACTATATCCCCTATTTCCTTGCCCCGAGCAGTTTCAACGACTACCTGATCACCTACTTGTAATTTATATGAACCAGGATCAAAATAATAAGTTTTCCCGGCATTTTTAAATTTAACCCCGACTATCCTGGGCATTGAGTAAACCTCCTTTGCATCAATATAAGCATTTTTTCCAATAATAATCGACGATTAACGTTTGTAGCATTCAACTCATATATCGTAGAATTAATTAGCCGAATGACTTCTTCCATCACGGCAGCAGGATCAACTATTTCTCTGATCGTAGGTCTTACATGACTTATCAGCAGTTCTTCATTGCGGCACAATAATTTTACCAAACAGTCACGGTAGAAAATGCAAAGCAGATCCAGAAAAGATAAAAGATCTTCTCTTTCGGCCAGCGAATTGGCTTGTGATAATAAATGATAAGTAGAATCATGACCGGATACCAGGTTGAAGACCAGGGTTTTGGCCTCCTCGAAGCGTTTATTAAAATCCTCATCGTCAGCCAGGTTGAAAGCATGGCCCGGAAGACCACTGCTGAGACGAGCTAAAAAGGCTGCTTTATCTGCACCCAGGTTCTTTTTTTTCACAAGCAGGTCTTGAATCTGATCCCGGCTTAACGGCTGTAATTTGTAGCGCTGGCACCTTGAAAGAATAGTATCAAAAAGTAAACGCGGCTGCTCTGCCAGTAAGATAAAATAAAGGCCTTCCGGTGGTTCTTCCAGGATTTTCAATAAAGATGAAGAAGCCTCGGCAGTCATGGCTTCGGCATGGCTGATCAGGCACACTTTATTAACACCACGCAAATGGAAACTTGTATGTAAAGAACGGACCTGTTCAATCTTGATCTTGCGCCCGTCCGGTTCGATTAAAAAATATTCAGGGTGGTTGCCACTGGAAAACTGGCGGCAGGAAACACATCCCATACAAGCTTCACCATAACTGCGGTTAAGACAAAGAACAGCCTGAGCCAGGGCTTTACCCCAACTTTTTTTCCCACTTCCGGAAGGACCGGCCAGTAAAATAGCATGGCTTAAACTTTCTTTTGACAGCATGCCGGTCAATATACGGCGAAGTTGCTCCTGGCCAGCCAAACTGTTAAAACTCATCTTCCGACCCCATTTTAGCCCGGTTTTCAATAAATTGGCAAAGCGTCATCCAGATTGCCGAACACAGTTTTTCGGCCTCAATAGTGGCGTCCAGAACAATTACTCTCTCCGGCTCCTGCCGGGCTAGTTTCAAATAACCGCGATGGACCCGTTGATGATAGTGAAAATCTTTTTTTTCCATCCGATCGGCGGCTGAACCGCGCCTGGCAGCCGCTTCTTCAACTGAAAGGTCAAGCAAAAAAGTTAGATCAGGCAACCGTCCACCTGTTGCCTTCCGATTAAGTAAACGGATCCATTGCAACTCAATCCCGCTACCATATCCCTGGTAAGCAAGGGTTGAATCAGTAAAACGATCGCACAGAACTATTTTACCATCCATGAGCGCCGGTAGTATAAGCTGTCTGCTTAATTCAGAACGCGCCGCCATGTAGAGCAGCAGCTCGGTTTCTGCTGTCAGGAAATAACCGGTCTGCAAAAGAACCTGCCTGATACCTTCACCGACAGCGGTACCGCCGGGTTCACGGACGGAAATGAAAGGGATATCATGCTGCTCGAGTTTAGCCTGAAGCAATCTGGCTTGCGTCGATTTACCACAACCGTCGATTCCTTCCAAAGAAACAAGTAATCCGTTCGTATCAAACACCCCGCTTATACAGTGCGGAAGTAAGAGGACAGCATGCCGGTAGGCTGTAAATGATAAAGACAATTAATCTCAAGCTGCCCTGCTGAACTTTTTATCCTTCTGCTTTAATCATTCATTTTAACTTTTAGTCTTGGCTTAATGCTGTTAATGCTGCTGTTGTTAAATTATTATCCGTCAAGCTAAAAAACCGCAGGCTTTGCCGGCCTGCGGTATCCGCGCATAAATAATAAGCCGGGTTAGAAGCTATAGTTAGGCGCCTCTTTGGTAATCTGGACTCCATGGGGATGACTTTCTTTAAGGGCGGCGCCTGTAATACGGACAAACCGGGTTTTCTGCTGTAGTTCCTCGATGTTAGTAACCCCGCAGTAGCCCATACCGGCCCGCAATCCCCCGGCCATCTGGAAAGCCATATCACCGATTGTGCCCCGGAAGGGAACCCGGCCCTCTATGCCTTCAGGAACCATTTTCTGTTCGTATTCCTGGAAATAACGGTCACGAGAACCTTCTTTCATCGCACCGAGCGATCCCATCCCCCGGTATACCTTATAGCTGCGACCCTGGAAGATTTCAAAATCGCCGGGGCTCTCTTCTGTGCCAGCCAAAAGACTGCCGATCATTACCGCTGAAGCGCCGGCGGCAATAGCTTTGGTTATATCTCCGGAAAATTTAATTCCGCCATCGGCAATAATCGGTATCTTGTATTCCCTGCCTACAAGCGATGCTTCGTAGATAGCGGTAATTTGCGGAACTCCGATACCGGCAATAACCCGGGTGGTGCAAATCGATCCCGGACCGACGCCAACTTTAACAGCATCCGAACCGGCTTTGATCAGATCACGGGCTCCTTCCGCAGTAGCAATATTACCGCCCATTATCTCAATATCCGGAAATAAACGCTTGATTTCTTTTACTGTGTCAATCACCGGCCGTGAATGTCCATGTGCGGAATCTACAACTATTAAGTCCACACCCGCTTCGGCCAGAGCTTCCACCCGGTTGAGCGCATCCCGACCTATTCCGACCGCCGCAGCAGCAAGCAGGCGGCCATTGGCATCCTTGGAGGCCCGGGGATACTGAATAGTTTTTTCGATATCCTTAATAGTAATGAGCCCTTTTAAATTAAACTGATTATCAACTATTGGCAACTTTTCAATTTTGTGATGGCGTAGAATTTCCTGGGCTTCCCTGAGTGTGGTTCCTTCGGGGGCGGTAACCAATTCTTTATGGGTCATCACTTCACCAATCGGACGAGTGTAATCTTCTTCAAAACGCAGGTCACGATTCGTGATAATACCCACAAGTTTCTCGCCTACGGTAACCGGCACACCCGATATGCGATAGCGCTCCATTAAAGAAGCGGCATCATTCAGGATGTTATCCGGAGAAAGCTGAAATGGATTGGTAATAACCCCGTGTTCTGAACGCTTTACCCTATCTACCTCTTCAGCCTGCTTTTCCTGCGTCATATTACGGTGAATTACCCCTATGCCGCCTTCACGGGCAATACCAATGGCCATTCTTGCTTCGGTAACAGTATCCATGCTCGCAGAAAGTAGGGGGAGGTTCAATCTAATACTCCGGGTAAGCCGGGTAGAGATATCGACATCGCGGGGCAGTACTTCTGCTTTGGCCGGAACCAGTAAAACATCATCAAAAGTAAGCCCTTCCCATGAAAATCGGTCATCCTGCAAATTACTCTCCTCCTGCTTTTATATTCGAGCAATTAATTGAAATGATCATAACAAACCCCCCCGCTAGTGTCAACAGCACAAACCACCACAACCCCCACAGCTAAAATCAAAAAAGTCCCGGGTTACTAACCGGCAGCAGGATAACCTACAGGCAAACACGAATCAATTATATAAATTCTGGCTGTAGAAAGGAGGCCCTGGGATGCCCTATCTCGAAGTAGATGGAAAAAGCTGTTACTACGTTGGAAATACTGATCGGAAGGGGGTGCCGGTTTTATTTTGTCACGGATCCGGCGGAGGGCATCACCACTGGATCTACCAGTTAAAAAACCTGCCGCCGACAATAAATCCCCTGGCTGTCGACCTGCCCGGACATGGTCGCTCGGAAGGAGCCCCGGCAGATGATATCGCTTTTTACCGCGACTGGCTGTATCGCTTTACTAATGCTCTCCGAATCGGCCGGTTCGTCCCGGCAGGACATTCCATGGGCGGAGCAATCGCCCTTGATTATGCTCTTGAGCATCCCGGTGAAACCCTGGGTCTCATACTGGTGGGCAGCGGCGCCAAGCTGCGCGTTCTGCCTTCTTTCTTGGAAGAATTAGAGCAGGGCAGCATCCCGAAAGCGTTGGGCGAATACCTCTATGCCCCTAACGCTCCTGAAGAATTAATAAAACGAGGACACCGGGAAATGGAAAATACCGATCCTTTGATCTACCTGAACGACTTGAAATCCTGTGATAGATTTGACATAAGAGATAATCTACACAGGATCAGTAAACCGACCTTGATCATCTGCGGCAGTGAAGACAGCCTCACACCGGTTAAGTACAGTCGCTTTCTTGAAGAAAACCTGCCGCAAAGCCGGCTGGAGATTATTAACGGTGCTGGACACATGGTTATGCTTGAAAAACCGGAGGCTGTTAACCGGGCTATTATCAATTTTTTTGAGGAGGGATTATTATGAGTAAAAACCGAAGCTTTCTTAACCTGGACGTAACCCTGGAAGAAGCAGTAAAACAATTTTCAACCCTGGATCCGGCTTTGACCGCCAAACAAACCGAAACCTATTTTAATAGCTTGGATAATACTCTCAATGTACCATTTATCAATCATTCATACCGGGTTGAACACCCCTCCGGCAAAATCACTGCCGAAGACGGCAGCCCTGCTTCACAATATCTGGCAATTATTATACTGCATTACCTGTTCACTGCCGACGGCACTCCCTTAACCAGACGTTGGATTGCTTTCCGCCACCTACCCGGTGGGGACATCTATATCGATCCGTTTACAAAAAGGGCCATTAACCCTTTTCTAAATACTTTTAGCGAAAAACCGGACCAGTTCCGTACAGCGGCTTCGGCCCTGGGAGGTTATGAGCTTTCTATTAGCGGTATCAGCATGGTTATCCCGGTTCTGCCCAGGGTACCGGTTTGTTTTGTCCTCTGGCCCGGTGATGAGGAAATGCCTTCTTCGGCAAATATTCTTTTTGACGAAGCGGCATCTTCTTACCTGCCCACTGAAGATTACGCCCACCTGCCGGCAATAGTTAACGGCATGATGAAAAAACAAATAAATTAACCGTTACATTTCCCGGCGGCCGTCTAGTGCCCGGCTCAGGGTCAATTCATCAGCATATTCAATGTCTCCGCCCACGGGCAGACCGAAAGCGATTCGGGTCACGCGTACAGAAAGCGGGTTGATAAGCCGGGCCAGGTAACCCGCGGTAGCATCGCCTTCAACATTGGGGTTGGTGGCAATGATCACTTCTTCAACCTGTTTTTCTTCAATGCGCCGCAAAAGACGGTCAAGCCCTAACTCCTCGGGACCAATCCCGTCCAGGGGAGATAAGGCCCCATGCAAAACATAATACAGGCCGTGGTATTGCCCGGTTCGTTCAAGCACCAGGACATCGCGGGGCTCCTGAACAATACAAAGCAAACCCTGATCCCGCTTTGGATCGCTGCAGTACGAACACTGTTCTGCTTCAGCCAGGCTGCCACAGGTCGTACAAAAGGCCAGCTTGTCCTTGGCTTCTACCATGGCCCGGGCAATAGAAACTACTTCATCACGTGAACAGCCGAGTAAAAAGAAAGCCAACCTCTGGGCGGTCTTGGGCCCGATCCCCGGAAAACGGCACAAGACATCAACTAATTTCTTCAGAGCACCTGGATATACCATCAGCCTTCACGCGAAGCCTCCTTTAAATAAAGCAAAGGCTAAAACATTCCCGGGGGCAGGTTCATACCGCCGGTTACTTTCTGCATTTCTGAAGCAACCATTTCATCAACTCTTTGAAAAGCTTCGTTAACCGCTGCGATGATCATGTCTTCAAGCATTTCCCGGTTATCTTCCGTCATAACCTCGGGATCGATCTGCAGGGACACCAGGTTTTTCTGACCGTCGGCCACTACACGCACCGCCCCGCCTCCGCTGGAGCTCTCTACTGTTTTTGAGGCAAGTTCTTCCTGCATCCGGCTCATCTCCGCCTGAGCCTTTTGCAGTTGCTTCATCATCTTTGACATTCCTCCATTAGGCATGGATAAACCTCCTCTTCAATTCAATCGGGGTCAATAAGTTTCCCTCCAAATAATTTCCTTGCTTCTTCCGCGCTCGTTGCTTTATGCTTTTTCCCCTCATCTGCCTGGATTTGATCTGTACCCTGTTGTCTACCGGTAGAATCAGGGGATAGGGAAGAAACAGAAGCTGCGCTATCTTTACCGGCTTCACTTTCTTCTTCTTTGATCTCAGCTTTGATATCGACCGGCATCCGGCAAAAATCAGACAAAACTTCTTCGACCAGCTTACGGTGACCATTTTCCATGATCCGCAGCTGGTGAATAGAGTATTCCGGAGCATAAGTCAAAAAGATCAGCCGACCCCGGAAATCTTTTAATCTGGCCGGTTCCAGCCAGGCAGCAGTGCTCTTTTGCTTCTTTTTCAGTTCTTGGATTATGCGAGGCCAATCTTCCCGTAGTTTAGAAACAGGATCACTTTCCGCCGCCGCTTCGGTAGTTTCATAATCATATTTTTGCCCCAGCGGCTCTGATTCAAAATCCTCAGCAACGGTATTTCCTGTTGTCTTGTCCAATTCCGTTCCGGCCGAAACCGATGCTTTTTCTTCCTCTTTTATACGAGCCGGTGATTCTATCTCGACAGGGACCTCGGTTTCCGCCTGTAAAAGCGGCGCAGTTTCCGGACGGCCATGCAGCAGCCTCAGCAGGCGGACAAAGGCCACCTCGAGGATAAATTGTGGGAAGTGAGCATGGCGCAATTCATTATACATTTCGTGCAGTAATTCAACACCCTCCAGCAAAAGATCCCTTGGTATTTTACCCCGGTAATTATCGAGAATCTTTTCAAACCCATGATTACCCTTTTGCTTAGTCGCACTCTTTGTTTCGCTAAAGAGCAGTAATCTGCTGAAAATAAAAGTAAGATCGCGCATCAACAACTGCAGATCACGACCACCATAGACCAACTGTTCTATAATCTCCAGCCCGGAATCCGGATCATTTTCCACGGCAGCCTTGATCATGGCCTCGATGGTTTCGGTCCTGGTTGCTCCAGTCACAATGCGCACATGCTCTGCAGTAATTTGCTCCTCGCTGTAAGCAGAACACTGCTCAAGAATACCCAGCGCATCGCGCAAAGAACCGTCAGCAAGCCGGGCCATCAGCCGTACCGCTTCCCGGTCCGACCGCCGGTTTTCCTGTTTTATAACATGCTCTATCCGCTGATAGATCTGATCAACGGTGAGAAGGTGAAAATCAAAACGCTGACAGCGTGATACGATAGTAGAGGGAAGCCGTGATGGATCAGTAGTGGCCAATATAAAAATTACATTCTGCGGGGGCTCTTCCAGGGTCTTCAGGAAAGCATTGCAAGCCTCAACAGTCAACATGTGCGCTTCGTCGATAATATAAACCTTGCACCGGTATTCACCGCTGGCATAACGCGTTCTTTCTCTCAGTTCCCGAATTTCGTCAATGCCCCGGTTCGAGGCGGCATCCATTTCAATCACATCCATGGAAACTCCGGCCCCAATATTTTTACAGGCAGAACAGCTGCCACACGGTTCGGGAGCGGGGTATTTTTCGCAGTTCACTGCCCTGGCCAATATTTTGGCCACAGTTGTTTTTCCGGTACCCCGGGGACCGCAAAACAGGTACGCATGGGCAAGACGACCGCTGGACAGTGCATTGCCCAGAGTGCGGGTGATATGTTCCTGTCCCGTCATATCTGCAAAAGTCAGCGGACGATGGCGCCGGTAAAGGCTCTGATAAGCCACGATATAAAACACCTCAACGCTTCATTATCTGATCGTGCAGTTGTTGCTTAACCGCTCAACCGCATTTTATCGCTTTATCTCTAACTAATTGTTGTCGGTATCGTAAGTGGATTAAATAAAACATTGAGCAAAGCCACGATCAGGGGGTTCAGCAGCGTAGCTGAATTACCGCTTTGTCATAAATTAAGACCGTGCACCTGACTTTGACCGTCACCCCCGGGCGCTTCCCAGGCAGTTGGCTCCGGCCCGGCGCCCCCGTGGCACCCGCAAAATCTCACTTACCGCTGCTTCCTTCCGGACCTGACGGGGTTCATGAGTTTACGCCGCACGGGACCAGGCCTTCCACACCACTTACCCGGTGCTGACCCCAAAGCTGAACGGCCGCGGACAGGAATTCAACCCCGCTATAGCGGGTTGCGGGTTCAGGGCACCGCTACCTCCCCGTCTAGCACGGTCAAACTATAAAATGGCGGAGAGAGAGGGATTCGAACCCTCGAGACGAGGTTTTGCCCCGTCTACTCGCTTTCCAGGCGAGCGCCTTCGACCAACTCAGCCATCTCTCCACATTGGACATAAATGTTCTTCACGCGTAATTATACAATGAAAAGAAACCGGTTTCAACTGCCCCTGTTTAATGAAATCTATTTTACTTCACTGACCTGCCACACGCTTGGAATAAAAACACGGGCGGAAAATCGCCCGCGCTTTTTTACTGGCGGAGAGAGTGGGATTCGAACCCACGGTGCCTTGCGGCACACACGATTTCGAGTCGTGCGCCTTCAACCGGACTCGGCCATCTCTCCATGTTCATTTATATATTATAACAGCATAAAACCGGTTGTAAAGATAACCATTACCATTAATTTCCCAATTTGCCGCCATCTCAAAATCGCCGCAGCTGAAAAAACCGCCGGAGCAAAGCGGCACAATCTTCGGCCATAATCCCACCGGTTACCTCCAGGCGATGATTCAGCCGTTGATCGCAGACAATGTCATAAAGGCTTCCGGCTGCACCGGCTTTTGGATCAGCTGCTCCGAAGATCAGGCGATCAACACGGGCTAAAACCATTGCTCCGGCACACATCGGACAGGGCTCGATAGTAACATAGAGAGCACAACCGCTCAGGCGCCATCCGCCTAATATACTTCCGGCTCGACGCAGCAGCAACAGTTCAGCATGAGCAGTGGCATCGTTTAGCTCTTCACGGCGGTTACGCGCCACCGCTAAAACAGCGTTATCTTTCACTAAAACCGCACCAACAGGGACTTCCCCGGCCCGGGCTGCTTCTTCAGCTTGCTTCAGCGCCTCGGCCATAAACCCGCGATCGTCTGGCATGTTAATAACCCCCAGATAATTATAACATGCTCGGGGATATCAAAAATAATGCCCCGTCGCGGGGCATTAAAAGTATACATGCTCTCATTTACAAATCTTTAAATAACCAACTATCGTTCAAAACTTAATTCTCTAAAAACCTGATCTACTTCTGAGCCAGGGTGACTTTGCATATCTATGACAATACCGTCCCAGGTATCAATCATTTCCAGCAATCCCGTCTCTGTGAAGTTTAGTTCGGCTAGTCTTTCCCACTCATCCGTTCCCCGGTGGTGAAGTTCGAGATAGCTTTTATTTTCTTCTTGTTCTATACGGTACTCGGTCCTAAACCAATAACCTTCTGCCGGAACCCCAATTTTGACCATTTTGTTGGGCATAAACTCAAAATAAACTTCCTCGTCTGCAGTGGTTCCTTTCCAGGAGCCCAGGATATCATCACTTTCAACAGCTTCGGCAACCTGATCCCCGGTGTCACCAAGTATAAACCAGTAACCCGCACCCGCTCCAAGCAAAAGCAGCAATACAGCGACGACAATCAACGGGACCAAAAATTTCTTTCCTTTTTTCTTCTCCGAAAACGTCTGGTAATGCACACCCTGTGGAGTTGGATCAGGCTTTACTTCCTCAGAAAAAGAACCCGCAGTTGAGGTCTTGGATGAATCGACCTCCTTCGAGGGAATATCATCGATCATTGATTCGCAATGTTTACATTTAATAGCCCTGGCCGGGATTTCTTCAAGACAAAACGGACAGGTTTTTTGATCAGACATTAAAACACCTCCCGAACCTTGTTCAAAATAACAAGCAACCCGGCGGGTAATAGCTAACTGCCAGACTGCAGTATATATTATAACACAAGCGGGCAACAAATAACCAGCTATTGCATTTATAGAGTTCATAAGTTATACTACCAATATAAGTTCACTATTTGACAAATTGTCGGATAAGTGAGCTTAATTTTCAAAAAGGTCTTTATGAGGAGGGGTTTTAATGCCTAAGGTTAAGACCTTGTCAATGCTAATATTTGTATTAACACTTTCATTTTTAATGAGCGGATGCGGAATGATATTTTCGGGCGATGCAGACCCAGATGAAACAGCTGAAGAAGGCAAACTGCCTGAATGGCTACTTTCTGAGCATCGTAGTACGGAAAGAGCTGACATAGATGACGATGCAGAGCCGCTAAAGCCAAAAGATCCGGATGATGAAAGCGAAGATGAAACCGCCATGCCGGAACCATCTGAACCCGAACCCGAACCTGACCCTGAACCAACCGAGCAAACTCAGCCAACAGAAGAAACCGTTGCTGCCCCTGAAGAAACTACAGCGGAGGACCATGACGTCGATGGTCAAGTAGAAGAACCCGCAGAAGAAGATAGTGGCCTTAGCAGTTCGCAAGAAATACTTGCCGGGAAAGATTCATCTGAAAAAGAGGAACTTACCAAGTCACAAAAAGCACTCCTTGAATCAAGAAGAAAAAATGACGACAATGATAACGGTAAAGATGAAGATGAAAGCGATTGGTGGGATCAATGATCAGGTGGACGACACGTAGTTTTAAGTTTCAAGAGAATATTTATACTATGGACCAGTAAAACCTGGAGTATAAATAATCACAGTGAAGCCTGACTTTACGAAAGCTAAAAAGCATAAAACTCCTCGTCGAAAATCTTAGGACGAGGAGTTTTTATGCGCACAAAAAGATTACAATCGGCAGCACCGGCAAAGAAAGCGCTACTTGCATTTATTGTTTACCTCGATTATAATTCTAGCAATAAACTTAGTTTAAAAATTATTTCAAATATATTGATTTGATTTGCCTGTCAAGTATTGAAGGAGGAACCACTATGTCCAGGCTGAAAGATATTTTAATATTTATCTTGGTAGTAAATCTACTTTTGTTATTGCCGGGGTGTGAAGTTCTTACCCGCCCTACGATAGAACAGGAAAATGAAGAGATCGCTCAGGAAGGCGGGTTGCCTGATTGGTTGCTTTTATCACACCGGAGCCCGGAAGAGCCGGTAGTTAAAGAAAAGGTCAGGCCTCAAGCAATAAATGACCAAGAAGAGGAAAACGAGGAACAATTCACTGAACCTGAACCGATTTCTGAAACAGCAGAATCTAAACCGGAACCGACAGAAAAACCTGCATCAATAACAACGCCGGAAAAAGAAGAAGAAGAGAATTCTTCCGTTGAAGCTGAAAATGCAGGTGAAGAAGCAGACCAAGAAAAAGATCGGCTAACCAAATCACAAAAACTTCTTTCTGAATCTTGGGAACAAGCTATAAAAGATAAAGAAAAAGAGGAAGAGGAAAAAGATGAGGAAGAAGAAGAAGAAGAAGAAGAGAATGACAACGATCAAAACAAATGGTGGGATCCCTCAACAGAAACTATGACCCATGAAACGATCAAAAATGATTAATAAAACCACTTATTTTTGAGTGATTAAAAAGTAAATAAACGGAAATGACAGTGTTTAGTTTTATTTCAGCTTTCATAATGTACACTAAAAAGGGTTTACCGGCAGTAGTTTAACCGGAAACCCTTTATTTATAATGGTGCGCCCGGCAGGATTTGAACCTGCGGCCTCCTGATTCGTAGTCAGTTACTCTATCCGGACTGAGCTACGGGCGCATGTGGCGGAGAGAGAGGGATTCGAACCCTCGAAGC
>SLRT01000011.1 GCA_007130825.1 Syntrophomonadaceae bacterium
ATAAACTTTACACCGAAATTAAAAATCCCAGCTCCTAAAACACTGATCACAAGGCCTCCTTCACTCCTTATAACGAAGATAAAAGAGACCCAATCCTTACCCTGCTCAGTTTTCAAAGAACAATGTCGCAGCTTTTTAAGTGTTCAAGCACGACCTTTTAATATTAGCATGATCCATTCATATTGTCAAACCTTTTTTCAATTTTTTATTTGGCTTTTTCATGATTTTTGGTTTATTAAGAGCTTATAGTAGATTTTAATACAATGCAGTCCACTTTTTTAACTATCATCCGACCGTGGCTTA
The DNA here is from genome assembly GCA_007130825.1 of Syntrophomonadaceae bacterium. GTDB lineage: Bacteria > Bacillota > Dethiobacteria > DTU022 > DTU022 > B1SED10-74M. Next base: position 304 of record SLRT01000011.1, read on the forward strand.
AGGGTCGGGAAAAGAATAACATCACGAATAGAAGTATTGTCGGTAAGCAGCATAACCAGCCGATCAATACCGATTCCAAGTCCGCCAGCAGGCGGCATACCATATTCCAGGGAATTGATAAAATCTTCATCCATGACGTGAGCTTCCTCATCGCCCTCTTCACGCCTGGTTAATTGCTGTTCGAAGCGCTCGCGCTGGTCGACCGGATCGTTTAATTCAGTAAAAGCATTGGCGATTTCCCAACCGGCGATAAAGCCTTCGAACCGCAGGGTCAGGCGCGGATCAGACTCCTGTTTTTTGGCCAGAGGAGACACCTCAATAGGAAAACCGGTAACAAATATTGGCGATAAAAGCTGTTCCTCACAAAACTCTTCAAAAAACATGTAGAGAATCTCTCCCCAGGAAAGACCTTTATCGAGCTCCAAACCGGCACGTTTAGCTGCCTGGAAAGCCTCCTCATCTCCGGTTATTTGTGAAAAGTCCACGCCGGAGTATTTGCAAACCACCTCGATCATAGTTTCTCGCGGCCAGGGCGGGCTAAGGTCTACTTCTTTACCCTGAAAGCTAATTTGACCGGTTCCAAAAACTTTTAAGGAAATCTCATGGACCAGGTTTTCCGTTAGTTCCATCATGTTTTCGTAATCAGCATAGTTCTGATAGATTTCAAGAGAGGTGAATTCGGGATTGTGAATGGTTGAAATCCCTTCATTTCTGAAAATGCGCCCGATTTCAAAAACCTTGTCCAGACCGCCAACTAAAAGCCTCTTCAAGTGCAATTCAGTGGCAATGCGCATATAGAGCTTCATATCTAAAGCGTTATGATAAGTCACAAAAGGTCGGGCCAGGGCGCCGCCGGCAATTGTTTGCATCACCGGCGTTTCCATTTCCAGAAAACCCCATTGGTTTAAAACTTCACGCATAGTCTGGATAATACGGCTGCGATTTATGAAAGTTTGCCGCACTTCCCGGTTGACAATTAAATCGACATAACGCTGCCGGTAACGTATCTCAACATCTTTAAGTCCGTGCCATTTTTCAGGCAAAGGACGCAGGGCCTTAGTTAAATATTTATACTCGTTAACTTTGACCGTGACTTCTCCTTTTTTAGTCCGGAACACTTCCCCGACAACCCCGACAAAATCACCGATATCAACCAGTTCAAAGTTTTCGTATTGTTCCTGGCCAACCTGATCAAGGCGCAGGTAAATTTGAACCTGCCCCCGGTAATCCTGAAGATGGGCAAAGGTAGCTTTGCCGTGCGATCGAATGCTCATCAACCTGCCGGCAATGATTACCTTCTGCCCTTCCAGGGAATCAAAATTTTCAATTATATCTGTAGAAAAATGGGAAGCCGCAAATTTTGGGCCAAAAGGTTCAACCCCCCTGCTTTTTAATTCTTCCATTTTGCGTCGTCTGACCTGCAGCAGCTCGTGCAGCGGCTGTTCCTGTTCCATTTTAACCTCCCTGGAAGCTATCCGAAATATTTCGTTTACTATTAGTTTACCGCTTCGATTTTATATTTCAAAGTACCGGCCGGGACTTTCACCTCAACCTGATCACCGATAGTATGTCCGATAATAGCTTTGCCTACGGGTGATTCGTTGGAAATTTTATTTTCAGTCGGATCAGCTTCTGCAGTACTGACAATGGTGTACTCATATTCCTCATTTAAATCTAAATCTTTCAATTTCACATTCGAACCGAGGGTTACATGATGATCATCATCTTCACTTTTTTCCAGGATACGGGACCGGCGCAACAACTTTTCCACAGTGATTATCCGGCCCTCGATAAATGCCTGCTCATTTTTTGCGTCTTCATATTCAGCATTATCGGTTATATCTCCGTAAGATATCGCTTCTTTAATCCGATCGGCAATCTCCTTGCGTTTAACTGTTTTTAAATGCAACAGTTCATTTTCCAGTTTTTCAAAACCATCTTTGGTTAACAGCAGTTCTTCATTGTTTTCCATATGTTCCATACTGGTCTTCCCCCTTGCGTAAAATGAATTTGCATTTTAATCTTGGTCTTAATTCTGTTTATTCTTCAAAAACGAGGCGAACTAAGCTTCTAAAATAAAGAACGGCTTCATACTCCAACGAAGCCCGTAAAGATAGTGTCAAGTCTTTGCCCCCCCCGACACTCTTACTGTTTATTATTTAATTGTTGATTTATTATAAGGTGTCTACCACTGATTGTCAATGTTTTTGGCGGTTCGGAAAAAGTATTAATGGTATTTAACAAATCCTGTTTGCTGTATTTATTCTTCAAATCAACCATCTCAGCCACCCTTAAGCATAAAAAAGCAGATCCTGTTTTAGGAGAATACTTAATTTGTAATTTCAGGGTCTATTGCAATTCCATAATTCTTGGTTTTAAGTCAAGCTCTTCAAGAAGCAAATGGTATTGTGCCTCTTTCAGTTCCTGTTTGCCCCCGTGCATACATACAAGCAGCGCTTCTATGATATTAGTCCCAAATGAACGACCTTCCATCTCCGGAGTGGTCGTAATCAGGGTTTGTAGTTTACGTTCTCTTAAAAACTCAACATCACCCGTGGTTACGGTATTAGTCACGATCGTTTTTCCGGGCAGTTCCGCAGGCATAAAGCGGCGAATGAAGTGAAAATCGCCGGCGATAATATCATTTTCATTGAAGTAGCGGATGTAGCGCGGCTTGCTTACCGTCTGTTTACTTCCGGTAGGATAAATCATGGTAAAGGGCAGCTGACCGACAAGTGGAGCGAGGAAACGGGCAATTACCGCCAGGGTTTTTAATGAGGCCAGGGGCACAGGCAAGTTAAGGACATATAGCAGATCTCCATAAGTCATCTTGCAGCCAGCCTTTTCAAAAGCCTGGGCCATACCCAGGCGGTCCATGGCCGACATCAGTAATACCTTCTTTGTCTCCCTAAAAATATCGGTATGTTCGGCTAATTGTTCTATAGATCGCCGTTCAAGGGTGTTTTTCAGGCCGGAACCGTCAACAATCGGGGTTTTTTGGGCGGCCCGAAAGATTTTTCTGGCATCCCTGAATTCATAGCGGCGATCAACAGCATAAATATACAGGTCCATCCCACCAAGGCCAAAAGCATCCACGATACCGTCAAACTCCCGGATCTTTTCGATCATTTTGTTCATATCGCCGTCGGCGCCAATCCGTTCAATTTTGTACTGCTCGCCCTTGAGTTCGATAGTAACAACATGATCTCTTGTTGATGAACCAAGGCTAATTCCCACTATTCGTTTCAACTTTAGTGTTCTCCCTTCGCTATCTTGCAATAACCAGCTCTATATTATTTATTAGGCATTCCGGATCGATGAAGCAGTCCTCACGGATGGGAGTAGCTCCGAGGTTGATGGATATAATCTGTATGTCTAACAGGGCTTCGGCCAGATGATACCATCTTTCAGAAGATATAATGATCAAAGTGTCAAATTCACGCAAGCGGGCTACCAGTTCAAACATACGGTTAAAGAAATCAAGGGCCTGCTGATCACGAACCATATCCCACCGTTCTTGATTATTAAGCAAAAGATAAAAATCAAGACCATAAGCTCGGCAAATGTCGGAGAGCTGATCAGTATTGGCCAGGGGAAAACCAATCACGGCCACCCGGTTTCCTTTGCGAATTTCGCCAATTGTTTCCAGGCGGGAAACAAAACTGCGATCAAGGTGCAGGCGTTTAGCCGCCTCTTGTTGGGAAATACCTTGCTCACGCAATTCCATAACCCGTTCCACCAGGCGGATCGCCTTATCAAGGCTGATCATTTTTTCACCGATCCGAAAAACCCGTTCAGATTGCAAGATATGCCTCCAATCTTGTGCACAAGATTGTGATAGCTAGCATTTTAGCACTTCTGCATAAGAATAACAATTAATTTAATGGTTTTGCAGGCAGCGGCAAAATTCACGAAGGATATATTCAGTTTCTTCAAAGCTCGAAGACCGGAAAAGTTTCTGCCTGGTGGCGGCTGCTCCCGGCAGCCCTTTAATATAACAGGCGGCATGCTGGCGCATTTCACGCACCGCAACCGCTTCGCCTTTTAAATCAATTAACAATTTAAAGTGTTTTAACACCATATCTACTATCTGTACACTGGAAGGCGGTTTTGGTAATTGCTTTCCCTGAAACAAGGAAAGGGCAGCTGAAAATATCCAGGGGTTACCCCGGGCAGCGCGGCCGATCATAACCCCGTCGCACCCGCAGTAAAAAAACATCGCCTCAGCTGACTGGGGCGAATCGATATCGCCGTTGCCAATTACCGGTATGGATAAAGATTCTTTAACCTCTTTTATAATGTCCCAATCTGCAGAACCGCTGTAGCCCTGCTTGACTGTCCGCCCATGGACGGTAACGGCCTTTAAACCGGCCTCTTCCGCCCGGCGGGCAATGGTCAATATATTGATGTTCTGCGCATCCCAACCTTTTCGCAGTTTAACCGTGACCGGGCAGGAAACCGCAGCAGCGACCGTTCCAAAAATTTTACTGCAGTGCTCAGGGTTATTAAGCAGTGCTCCGCCCTCTCCGTTACGGGTAATTTTAGGAGTCGGGCAGCCGAGGTTAAGATCGATAAAATCGACACCGAGCGCTTCGAGTTGACCGGCCGCTCTGGCCATAGTTGCCGGCTCGGAACCAAAAAGCTGAAAACCGATCGGCCGCTCTTCTTCAGTAAAGTATAACAAATCGCGGTGACGCCTGCTGTTATAGAGGAGCCCCTTGGCACTGATCATTTCTGAATAAACTAAAGGACAGCCCTGTTCTTTGGCCAGCAGGCGGAAGGGGTAACCGGTAATACCGGCCATCGGCGCCAGGGCCAATCCCGGTTGCACAGTAATTGATCCTATTTTTAAAAACAAATCTGTTTGCACCTCATGTGTTGCACACCGGACAACGATATAACAAAGCAAGTTTACCGGCCTGTTTTCGTCCCGGTAAAACTATTAACTATCCCCGGAAATCAGGCTCCGATGGCCAGCCCCCGGAGCGGCGCTGTTCTATCCATGCCCACCGACTTTTTGCGAGAGGTTAGGCATAGCCAGCTGCCGGCTGCCCATATGCCCAAAAGTTACTTTCACTTAAGCTAACCTCCTGTATTTTGGTTAACCTAGATAACGGCGGGCCAGTTCTTTTAGAAAAGCGGTTTTTAAATGCAGGCTGGTAACATCAATACGCTCGTTTCGACCATGGATAGTGGTTCTTGCTTCCCGGTCAAAATTCTTGTCCATATGGCCTATGCCATAAGAAGGTATCCCGGCGCCGCGTAAAAACTTTGAGTCGGTTGATCCAGCGGAGATAACCGGCAGACAAAGTACATTCGGCCCGGCCAGATCGAGAGTTGTTTCTTCCATCAGCTTGTAAAAAAATTCTTCCGAACTGGAAAATGTTGGCGGCCGGTATTCGTTAAACTCCATTTCAATCTCCTTGCCGATGATCGGCCGCAGTTGCGCTTCAACATATTCACAATCCTGGCCGGGCAATATCCTGATATCGATGCTGGCTTCGCAGTAATCGGGCACGATGTTCGTCTTGGTGCCGCCTTTAATAATGTTCGGAGAAACCGTCATGCGGGTCATCGAGCGCAAAGATTCAATTATACCAGTTTCCAGGGGTAGCACTTCAAGCAATTTGTCTATCTCTTCAGGCTTAACCGGGAACTTATCTATCCCGCATATTTCAGCAAGGCTCTTGAGCAGATTCCCCACTTCCGGAATCAGAATTTCTTCCGCCCAGTAATTATTTAAGCGGGTAACGGCCCGGCTTAACTTCACCACTGCATTGTCAGCCAATGTCGGGAGCGAACCGTGCCCGGCTGTGCCTCTGGCTTTCAAAGTACACCAGGCGGTTCCTTTTTCACCTACCTGCAGGAAGTAAATCATCTTTCCATCTTTAAAGATAGGTTGCTCGGCCCCTTCGTTGACTGCAAAATCGGCTTTTATTTTATCCAGGTGATTTTCCAGCAGGTAATTTGCACCAAGCCGGCCACCCTTTTCTTCGTCTGCTACCGCAGCAATAATCAACTCCCCCTGCAGGGGGATATTGTCTTCAATTAGCTGCAGGGCAGCGCAAACCTGGGCGGTCATTAAATCTTTACAGTCAAGGGCTCCCCTCCCGTAAATAACGCCATCTTTTATCTCCCCGGAAAAAGGTTCAAAATCCCAACCCTCCCCAACCGGAACCACATC
>SLRT01000038.1 GCA_007130825.1 Syntrophomonadaceae bacterium
AAATGGAGCCGACGAAGGGACTCGAACCCCCAGCCTGCTGATTACAAATCAGCTGCTCTTCCGTTGAGCTACGTCGGCGAAACATTCATTTCTAAAAGCATTATATAGTATAGCTTATTTTATAATACACGTCAACACATATGCAGGAATTTCATGTTCGTTACTCGAAGATTCTTAAGCAGAAAAACAAAAATATATTTTCGTTTTTTCGATTTTAAGGAGGTTGGTTATGGAGGATGTAAAGACAGCTGTTATCGGGGGATCCGGTGTTTACAAGCAATCTTTTATAAAAGATGAGCGCGAAATAAACGTTGATACGAAATTTGGCCCGGTAACTGTAAAGCAAGGAATTTACAATGGGGGCATAGTTTATTTTATGGCCCGCCATGGCGGAGGGCATACAGTACCCCCGCACCTGGTTAATTACCGGGCAAACATTGCCGCCTTAAAAAAACTCGGAGTTGATGCCGTTCTATCCACAGCAGCTGTCGGAACTCTTCGTCATGATATGCCGCCCGGCAGCATTGTAATTATTGACCAGTTTATTGATTTTACAAAACAGCGGGCACTGACCTTTTATGAGGGTGAAGAAGGCTTTGTGGTCCATATTGATTTCTCAGAACCATATTGCCCTGAAATTAGATCGGCCATGCTCAAAGCCGGGACAAAAGTCGGCCAACAGCTGATTGACGGCGGATGCTATATATGCAGCGAAGGCCCCCGATTGGAAACCCCTGCTGAAATCGGGATGTTTAAGAACTGGGGCGCCGATGTGGTGGGAATGACCAACGTTCCGGAAGTGATCCTGGCCCGTGAAGCCGGTCTGTGTTATGCAACTATTGCCCTGCCGACTAATTATGCTGCCGGAATTACCGCAGAGCCCGTGCGCCATGAAGAAGTTCTGGAAACAATGGAAAATAACCGGCCTGAACTGGAGAGGCTGCTTGCCGCTTGTATCGATGAAATAAAACCCGGGCATTATTGTAAATGCAAGGATGCCGGTAAATACTGGCCCAAGGAGTAATCGAACATAGATGAACAAGGAAAACGAACTGCTTACCTTGTACTGGAAAGATAATCAACTCTATATCCTGGATCAAAGGCTGCTCCCGCACAAAATTGAGTACCGCATTTGCGGCGCTTGTTCCGATGTAGTTGATTTAATCTGCAGCATGTCTGTTCGCGGAGCGCCGGCAATCGGAATCAGCGCCGCTTTCGGAATGGCTGTCGCCGCCCGGGAGGCCCAGGCGAAAGGCTATAACTCAAGTCAAATGCGTTCATTCCTTAAAAATGCAGCTGATAAATTGTTTCAATCAAGGCCTACAGCGGTAAATCTATCCTGGGCTCTGGATAAAATTGATAAATGGCTTGCCCGACATGGTGATGCAAATCCGGATCAGATCGTTGAAGGCTTGACCCGGCAGGCCCAAATAATACTGAAAGAGGATTTGGAAAACAACCGCCTGATTGGTATAAAAGGCGCCGGTTTAGTCCCGCCTAAAGCTTCAATATTAACCCATTGCAATGCCGGCGCCCTGGCCACCGGCGGATACGGCACTGCCCTGGGCGTAATACGCGCTGCAGTAGAAAAAGGCAAGGAGATTCACGTGTTTGTGGACGAAACCAGGCCTCTTTTCCAGGGAGCACGGCTTACCGCCTTTGAACTGGTTCATGAAGCTATCCCGGCGACCCTGATTACCGATAATTGTGCCGGTTACCTGATGAGCCGGGGTAAAATCGACCTGGTTGTAGTGGGAGCTGACCGCATTGCCGGTAACGGAGATACCGCCAATAAAATTGGAACCTACTCCCTGGCTGTGCTGGCCCGTTACCATGACATTCCCTTTTATGTGGCGGCTCCGCTTTCGACCATCGATTTGTCCCTTTCTTCAGGAAAGGAAATTATTGTAGAAGAACGCAACCGAAGCGAGGTGACCCACTTTTGCGATTGCAGTATTGCTCCGGAAACAATCGAAGTTTATAACCCGGCTTTTGATGTGACCCCGGCTGAATTGATCAATGCGATCATAACCGAACGGGGCGTGGTAAACAATCCTGACCGGGAAAAGCTTTATAATCTTTTTGCTAAGGTTTAAAATATAGACAGCCGTTTTTTTAACTGTTGACAAAAATTGATGCGCCGGGGCGCTTTCCCGTGCCTGCCGGCAGTATGAAGGGAGATAAGAATAATAAATAACAGTATGGAACAGACCCATATCTTGATAACCAACGATGACGGTATTTATGCCGAAGGTATCCAGTCCCTCAGCCAGTGCCTGATTGAAAGTGACGGCAACTATAAATTATCGATAGTGGCACCCGATCGGGAGCGCAGCGCTATCGGGCACGCTATAACCATGCATCGCCCGCTGCGCGTAGATGAAATTCGTTACTCGCATAATCCGGAACTGACCGGCTGGTGTGTAGACGGAACTCCATCAGACAGCGTTAAACTGGCGCTCGAAGCTATTCTTGAGGAAAAACCGGACCTGGTCATTTCCGGGATAAACCGGGGCAGCAACCTGGGCACTGACGTGCTTTATTCCGGGACAGTTTCTGCAGCCGTAGAGGGGTTAATCCTTGGTATTCCATCAATTGCTGTATCCCTGACCGGCAGTGGAAATGGCGACGGCTTTAATTTTGCCGCCCGTTTCGTTTGTGGTTTGATCCCGCGGCTGCTGGAAAGTAATATGCCGGCGTCAACATTAATCAATATTAATGCACCACCGGAGCCAGATACCATCAAGGGGGCGCGGGTTACCCGGCTGGGTAAAAGACGCTACCGTAATGCTTTTGAAAAGAGGTTCGATCCCAGGGGAAGGATTTACTACTGGTTGGCCGGAGAACTTGTTGAAGATGACCCTGAAGATGAAGACAGCGATACGAAAGCAATCAGGGAAGGCTACATCTCCGTTACCCCGATTCATTTCCCGCTAACCAACGACGATATGATGCCTGAGTTGAAAAACATTTTGGAAAAATTACCGCTAAAATATTAAACCCATACAGGCGATCGCCTTTTACTGCCACTAGCGAGCAAACCTTTTTGCCAATCCGGCAAGTTACTGATCCGGCGGCAGCAAAATATTAATGTAACCGCGCATGACTGACAGCCGCAGAAATGAATTAAATATATAAGGGTGGAATTGACATTATGACTTTACTGGAATCAGCGGGTAAAAATTGTTACCGCATTCCACGCCGGGGGAAAATGAAAGCTGATGTTTTGGTTTATCTTAACCACCTGCTTTACCGCTCCTTTAGCGAAGACCAATCGCTGCAGCAATTAATGGATGCCGCCTCTCTTGAAGGTGTTTTAAGCCCGGTAATTGGCATGCCCGATATTCACAGCGGTTTTGGCCTGCCGATTGGTGGAGTAATGGCCATGGACCAATCAAAAGGGCTGGTGTCCGCCGGAGCGGTTGGTATGGATATTAACTGTGGAGTCCGCCTGCTGCGCACCAATATCGACCCCACCGGCCTGGATAAAAAAATACTGCGAAAATTGATCGACGCCATCGAACAAAGGGTCCCCAGTGGTGTTGGACGGAAGAGTAAACATGAACAATTCATCCGCCAATATTTTGAACCAATTATTAATAATGCTGTTCCTTTTCTGATTGAGCATGGTCTGGGCCGGCCTGAGGATTTGCAGGCCATTGAAGATGGCGGACATACCCCGGGAGCAGACCCTGGCGCGATCAGCAAAGAAGCACGCTCACGCGGCTTGCAGCTATCGACTATCGGCGGCGGAAACCACTTTATTGAATTGGGTTATGTAGATACAGTTTATGATCAGCAGGGAGCCGATACTTACGGACTGCAGGAAGGTATGCTCACAGTGCTGATCCATACCGGCAGTCGCGGATTCGGACACCAGGTATGCACTGACTATACTGCACAGATGAAAAAAACTGCCGCCAGGCTGGGCCTGGATATACCTTCGGCCGGCTTGGCTTCTGTACCAATCAATTCTGATACAGGTAAAAAATACCTTGCTGCGATGGCCTGTGCTATAAATTTCGCTTTTTGTAACCGCCAGTGGATCACCGACAATGTCCGCAAAGCTTTCAGCGGTGTACTTGGCGGCGATGACTATAAATACGATCTGGGCCTGATCTACGATGTTGCTCATAATACAGCCCGCTTTGAAGAAATTGACGGCAAAAAAATGCTTGTGCACCGGAAAGGGGCAACCCGGGCCCTGCCGCCGGGCCATTCGGACAATCCACAGCAGTACAGATCAACAGGTCACCCGGTTTTAATCCCGGGCAGTATGGGCAGCGCATCTTATGTGGTCAGGGCTGAACCGGGGGTGGAAGCGATTTATAACTCAGTAAATCACGGGGCAGGCAGAATTCTTTCCCGAAAGGCGGCTAAACGTGAAATAACGGTAGAAGACCTGAAAGGCAGCCTGGCCGGGGTTATGGTTTCCACCCGAAACTACAAGGCTTACCTCGATGAAGCTCCACAGGCCTATAAAGATATCGACCATGTGATTGAAACATTTACAGAAATCAGCATGATCCGTAAAGTAGCCAGGCTGCTGCCGCTGGCTGTAATAAAAGGGGAAGGAAAGGATTAATCACCGGTTTTTTTAAAATTAAACGGCTAGGGATCATTCAATTCATAAAAGCCGGATTGCATTAACTGCAGGATGGCTTGGAATAATAGGGAAAAATATGTAATTTCGGGGTCTTTTTAAGTTTGTCAACTATTTCATGCGTCGGTTTTGCAATTTCTACGGCAGCGTTGACATCGGCATTTAAATGAGCTAAAATATGAGCTGTGAAGGGGAGTAGCTCAACTGGCAGAGCAGCGGTCTCCAAAACCGCAGGCTGCGGGTTCAAGTCCTGTCTCCCCTGCCACCGAAATAAATGAGATGCCGCTTTTGTTGGTGGCATCTCATTTACAGTATTGGTGTTTTTGAAAGGAGCTCATCGGTATTCAGAAGTCCCCAGGTTAAAAACCGGCGCGATATTTGCCCCTGTTAAAACGAAAAAGAGTATTGATAAAGATACTGACTAATCTTGATGGAGTGATCGGCAGCTATAACTAAGATCTGTTTAATGATTCTTCGGGTTAGCAGGATTGTGTGCATCCAGCATAAATTAGGCTGACTTATAATAGTCGGCGCTAAAAAGTAAAATGCCTGTACATAGAAAACTAATCATAAAGGGGTGTAAAAAATAGCTACTACTGAAGAAGTTTTAAAATTAACTGAACAGTACAGTGCTCCAAATTATCTTCCACTGCCGGTAGTCCTCAGCCGGGGAGAAGGTGTCTGGGTCAAAGATCCGGAAGGAAACCGTTATATGGACATGCTCAGCGCTTATTCCGCAATGAATTTTGGCCACTGCCATCCTAAAATAATCAAGGCTTTGAAGGAACAAGCTGATCGGATTACTGTAACATCCAGGGCTTTTAATTGCGACAACCTGGGTTCTTTTTGTCAGAAATTAGCGCAGAGAACCGGTAAGGAAATGGTTTTGCCAATGAATACCGGAACTGAAGCTGTGGAAACAGCTTTGAAGGTTGCCCGCCGGTGGGCCTATCGCGAAAAAAAAATACCGGGCGATAAAGCGGAAATAATAGTTTGTCATGGTAATTTTCACGGTCGGACAATAACAGTGGTTTCATTCAGTTCAGATGATGCTTACCGAAATGATTTTGGACCCTTTACTCCCGGATTCAGATTGATTGAATATGGCAGTATCGAAGCCTTAAAGAAGGCTGTTACCCCCAGCACCGCCGGTTTATTAATTGAACCGATACAGGGTGAAGGGGGTATAATAATTCCTCCGGAAGGTTATCTTAAAGATGCTTACCAGGTTTGCCGGGACAATAATATTCTTTTTATGGCCGATGAAATTCAAACCGGCTTTGGCCGTACCGGCAGGCTATTTGCCTGCGACTGGGAAGGAGTCAAGCCTGATCTATATATTCTGGGCAAGGCCCTGGGCGGCGGAGTTATGCCGATATCCGCTGTTGCTGCAGATAAAGAAATACTGGGGTTGTTTGATCCCGGTTCTCACGGATCAACATTTGGCGGCAACCCCCTGGCCTGTGCTGTGGCCATTGCCGTACTAGATGTCCTGGACGAAGAACAGTTAGTCGAAAAGTCAGCGGAAAATGGAAAGTACTTCCTGCAAGAGCTTAAAAAAATCGAAAGCCCCCAAATAGTCGAAGTCAGGGGCAAAGGCCTTATGTCTGGCATTGAGTTGAAAGTTAAAGCGCGGGATTATTGTGAAAAGCTTATGAAAATGGGCATCCTCTCCAAAGAAACACACGACAAAGTAATCAGGTTTACTCCGCCGTTAATAATCAGCAGAGAAGAGCTGGACTGGGCCCTGGAAGCGA
>SLRT01000074.1 GCA_007130825.1 Syntrophomonadaceae bacterium
CAGGGCCCTTGTCCTGTAATCCAGTTTCAACACTATAAATCCCCTTTTAGAAGAATAGAAGAAAAGTGCCAGTTTGCCCCTGCTGTCTAATTTCTTGCTCAGTAATTTACAAATTCCCCTCGTTCAGAACAAAAACGATCGGCATAATCAACAAGGCCTTCGTCCTAACCTGCCGGTAAAAAAAACCGGCCCCCTTTTACTGTTTCTTACTCCGAACAAGCCAGTTCGATCAAAATTGAGTTCAAAAATAACATCGCTCTAATGCCCGGTCTGTTGGCATTCGCGGACTCGCTTAAAAAAGTCCTGCTAAAAATGCGCAGAATTTCAGAAATAAAAATCCCGTCCCCTTATCCCTGTGTCACTTTATATCGATATGCAACTTTTTTGGCGCTGCTTAAAAACTGTTAATTCCCGGTAGCCTGTATTTTTAAGCAGGGCCAGGGCATCCTGAAAATGACGGCCGACCTGTTCAGGGCTGTGGGCGTCAGAGCCCATGGTTACCTGCACCCCAGAAGATAGGCATATTTCCAGAAAGCGCTGATCGGGATAAAACTCGCCAACAGGCGCATCACGGCCGGCAGTATTAAGTTCCAGGCAGGTATTTGTCTCCCGCAGTAAACGGGCAGTTTCAATCCGGAGAGAATCAAGGTTCGCTGCAGGCCGGTAACCAAATTTTTTTACGACATCCAAATGGCCAATTATATCGAAAAGACCGCTTTTACATGCATCCTGGACAAGTTTAAAATAGCGGCGGTAGAGTTCGTCTAAATCCTGATTTTTATAATCATCGGCATAAACAGGGTGCGTAAAATCCCATTTACCGATGAAATGGATTGAACCGATAATATAATCGAAACTAAAGTCTGCCAGCAGACTTTTCAATTTTTCTTCAGTACCGGGCAAATAATCAATTTCTATCCCCAGCTTGACATTTACCGTTTGTGATGAAACGTTCAGCTCTAAAACCTGCCGGATATAATCTTCTATTTCTTCGGGGTTCATAGTTACCTGGTTTCGGGGTTTAAAACCGAGCAGGCCGAGAGGGAAATGGTCGGCAAAGCCAATTTCCCGGAGCTGTTTTTTTTCTGCTTCAGCCAGGTATTCCTTCATGGTGCCGGTAGCATGGCAGCAGCGTGAAGTATGGAGGTGATAATCAATCATTGTCAGGACCCCCGTTGAACAAAGCCGGCCAGGGTATTAAAAAAGCAGGAATACCGGCCGGTATGGCAGGCCAAACCGGGGCCGAGCGGAATTATTTTTATCAGCAGCGTATCAGCATCGCAATCAGCATAAATAGATTTAACCTCGAAAAAGTTGCCCGAGCTCTCTCCTTTGACCCAGTACTCCTTGCGGCTGCGGCTCCAAAAACAGACTCTGCCGCTTTTGATCGTCCGCATGATCGCTTCTTCGTTCATGTAGCCGACCATCAACACTACATTATTTCTATCGTCTTGAACCACGGCCGGAATCAGGCCGTTTTGATCATACTTAAGTGCTCCTGTATCCAGGGGCTGCAGTTCACCTTCGTTTTTGTATTCCTCCACCTCAAAACCTCCATAAAATTATCTGTTAATCAAATACAGCCATGGCATCGGGCAGGGTCAGCTGATTAGTATACAGCGCTTTACCGACAATTACCCCTTTAACCCGGTTCCCGTACGGCTTAAGCGACAGGAGATCATCTTTAGAAGATATTCCTCCGGAGACAATAACCTGCAGAGAGGTTTTATTTATAATCTCCTCCAGGCCGTTTAGAGCGGGGCCCTGCATCGTGCCGTCTCTTTGAATATCGGTATAAATAACCTCTTTTACTCCCCACTGCTCAACACGGGCAGCCAGTTCCACCGTCCGCACCGCCGATGATTCGGTCCAGCCTTTAACGGCAACCATTCCATCGCGGGCATCGATACCGACGAGGACACTTTCACCATAGTCTTTGACCAGCTGTTGAGCCAGCTCGGGCTGTTCAATTAATATCGTGCCTATTATTACCCTGGAAACGCCGGCTGAGATTGCTTTTTCCACCGCTTCACCTGATCTTATGCCCCCACCCAGTTGGATTGGAATACGGACCTCTTCACCGATCGAGTAGATCACTTCCGCATTTTTTGTCAGGCCGGTAAAAGCTCCATCGAGATCAACCAGGTGCAGCATTTTTGCTCCAAGCTGCTCCCACTGCCGGGCAACTTCCACCGGGTTGTCTCCGTATACGGTTTCCCGTTCAGGATCCCCCTGGTAAAGTCGGACACACCGCCCCCGGCGTAAATCAATGGCAGGAATAACCAGCATAGCGCTCACCTCATTCTAATTTTCCCTTGGTTGAAAGAACCTGATCAAGTCCTTCGATAACAGATGAAGCTTCGTTTAAAGCACGGGCAGCGGCCTTAAAAGAAGCTTCAACGATATGATGTTTGTTTCGGCCATGATTCATAGTCAAGTGCAGGTTAAATTTACCATCATTAATAAAGGCCTGCCAAAAAGCTTCAAAAAGCTCCGCATCCATCGTTCCCACTGACCCCGGTGGTAGTGATAACTGGTAGTGCAACCAGGATCGGCCGGATAGATCGGCAACCGCTGTAACCAGCGCATCGTCCATGGGCACCGCACTGAAACCGTAACGCCTTATGCCTGTTTTCTGACCCAAAGCTTCCTGCCACGACCGGCCGAGACATATACCGGTATCTTCAACCAGATGGTGCGCATCGACTTCAATATCTCCTTCAGCCCTGATAATCAGATCAAAAAAACCATGGCGGCACCACAGGTCCAGCATGTGTTCAAAAAAAGGCAGACCTGTGTTCAAATCAGACTTTCCGCTGCCGTCAAGGTTGAGATCTAAAAATACCGAGGTTTCTGCTGTTTTCCGTTCAATCCTGGCTCTGCGGTTCATCATTTTTCCTCCTTAATAAAACGGCGCGGGCATGGGCTTCAAAACCTTCCGCGCGGGCCAATGCAGCAATTTGCGGGGCCGATTCCTGCAGGGCTGCCGCAGTATAACAAATTAGATGTGACCTTTTAATAAAATCACTCACACCCAGGGCTGACGCATAACGGGCTGCCCCACCGGTCGGCAAAACATGATTGGATCCGGCCCAGTAGTCTCCAAGCGATTCGGGAGTGTAAGGGCCAATAAAAACAGCCCCGGCGCTGGTTATATTATCCAGGTAACGCCAGGCCTCTTCAAGATGCAGCTCGAGATGTTCAGGAGCTAATTCATTCACTACCGGCCAGGCTTCTTCCAGGCCCGCTACCATTATGACTGCTCCCTGCTGTTTAAGCGATTGCTCGGCAATTTTTTTCCGGGGCAAAGTGGCTATTTGCTCTTCCAATTCTTTGACTACCAGGCCGGCCAACTCTTCTGAGGGTGTAATTAATAATGACCGGGACAGAGGATCGTGTTCGGCCTGTGAAAGTAAATCTGCTGCAATATAGTCGGGCCGGGCCCCTTTTTCGGCCACAATAGCAATTTCACTGGGTCCGGCCAGCATATCTATACCGACTGTCCCGAAAACCTCTTTTTTAGCCAGGGTGACATAAATATTACCCGGACCGACTATCTTTTGCACAGCCGGTATGGTTTCGGTACCGAAGGCCAGGGCGGCAATCGCCTGGGCGCCGCCGGCTTTAAACACAGCTGTTGCTCCCGCTTCATGCACCGCAGCCAGGGTTAGAGGATTGATTTTCCCCTCGCTGTCCGGCGGAGTGCAGATATATATCTCGTTTACACCGGCTACACGGGCCGGTAGAACGGTCATCAAAACCGACGATGGATAAGCTGCTGTTCCACCGGGGATATAAACTCCGACTGCCTGCAGCGGCTTAATGTTCTGGCCGGTAAGCCATCCCGGACCGCTGTCCCACCATTTTCGCTCGACCTGGTGCTGATGGAATCGTTCAATATTTTTTTTTGCTCCCCGGATAGCCTCGATCAATTCCGGTTGCACGGTCTCAACCGCCCGGGCAATCTCCTGTTCAGAAACCTTCAGTTGATCCACTTGAACCTTATCGTACTGCCGGGTATAATTTCTCAGGGCCGGATCACCGTTCAGGCGGACCTCTTCAATAATCTTTAACACCTGTTTTCGCTCATCCCGGTAATCGCTCAAAGCGGGCGCAGTCCGGATTTTTTTATAATCGGCAAAAGAACAAACCGGTAAGCTCATAGTTATTCTCCTAAACTGGACGCGCCTTATCTCCTGGCAATCGAGGATGGCTGAAAACAACAACCATATATTAGCATAGGCGACTGCCGGCGTCAATTTAAGTGCTATTTCATGATTAAAGAGCGCAAAGCCTGCATAAATCCGGGAAAAGAAGTATTAATCACTTCGGCACCATGCACAACTGTATCCCCTTCGGCCGCCAGACCGGCCACAACCAGGGCCCTGGCCAGAAGGTGATCGCCACAACAATCCACCTCGGTCCCCTTTAGTTTTGTTCCGCCCTCGATGATCATGCCCTCTTCAGTTTCCACCATCTTTGCCCCAAGCCTGTTCAGCTGACCGGCGAGGTTAACAAGGCGTTCTGAAGTTCTACTATTCCGCTTAAAGCCGTTGCTGATGACTGTCCTTCCTTCAGCGACTGAGGCTGCCACCGCCAGGGCCGGTATCTCATCTTCCAGGCGGGAAATAATGTCACCACCAACAGGCAAACCCTTTAGCTTCGAACCTGCCCTGATTTGTATATCGGCAATCGGTTCTTTTCCCCATAATTTCTCCTGCTGCACTTCTATATCGGCGCCCATTCGAATCAGCACATCGATAATACCGCTCCGTGTCGGGTTTACGCCGACATTTTTTAAGAGCACATCTGATCCGGGAACAAGAGCCGCAGCGACCATCAGGAAAGCAGCAGCACTAATATCTCCGGGAATTCTGATTTGGCCGCCCTTCAAAACTGTACCACCCTGCATGGTGACCCGGCAGTCTTCGGCCATAATTTTTGCTCCAAACCGATCCAACATCAACTCGGTATGGTTAGGGCTTTGTTCGGGCTCTTCAACCGTAGTAGTTCCCCGGGGATACAAGCCGGCCAGGAGAATGGCCGATTTGACCTGGGCGCTTGCCCGGGGTGACCGGTAGCTAATCGGCTGCAGCCTTGCACCACCGGTAGTTAACGGCAACCCTTCGTCATTTCCTTCAAAAACAGCGCCCATTAACTGCAATGGATGAGTGACGTCTTTAAGCGAGCATTTTTGCAAAGACAGTTCACCGCTTAAAGTGGCCTTGAAGCCCTGACCGGCCAGGACGCCGAGTAAGAGCCGGGCAGTCGTTCCTGAATTACCTGCATCCAAATTATTAAGCGGTTGTCTCAATTTCTTGTTGCGCCCCTCGATTAACAACCGTCCATCCTTAAAAGTGATTCTAACTCCCAAAGATCGCAGACAATTTACAGCAGCCCGGCAATCCTGATCATCGGGAAATTCTCTTACTTCAGTGATTCCGCGGGCTAACGCGCCAATCATCAGCGCCCGGTGGGTAATCGATTTATCGCCCGGAACGTAAAGCTCACCGGAAAATCTCTCCGGCTGAGAAGAAATTATAATCATAATGATTTATCCTCACAATATGCTTAATAGCTATGCTATTATTGATCTTGAATTCAGCCCGTGATTCTTTTTTGTATTATGTTATAATAATAATAAACAGTTTTTCAGCCCGGTGCAAGCCCCGGGAAAAAATAAGCGTGAAAGGGTTATTATGGAAATATATGCCTTAGTCGGGCACAGCGGTACGGGAAAAAGTCATCATGCCCCGTTACTGGCTTCAAAATTTAATATCGAACATGTTATTGACGATGGTCTTCTGATCAAGGGCAATCTTAACCTGGCCGGCCGCTCGGCAAAGCGTGAGAACACCCGGTACGGTGCAATAAAACGAGCCGTTTTCAAAGATCCTGAACAAGCACAACAGGTTAGAGAAAAACTGGATGAAATCAAGCCAGAACGCCTGTTAATCCTGGGTACGTCAAGGCGCATGACCGAAGTTATTGCCAAAAACCTCGGACTGCCGGAGCCAACTTTTTATTATCGCATCGAAGATATTTCTGACCCGGAATCAATAAGGTCCGCTTTAAGTGTAAGGGCAACAGAAAATAGCCATGTCATACCTCTGCCCACCTTCGCCATTAAAAAAGATTTTCCGGGCTATATTATCGATCCGCTTCGTTCATTTTTCAGCCTTCATTCTGTTCAAACCAAAGAGATTCCGGTCGAGCGTTCAGTTGTTCGGCCCATATTCAGC
>SLRT01000082.1 GCA_007130825.1 Syntrophomonadaceae bacterium
AGGTAAATACTGTGACTTTGAACAAACCCAGGTTATATAAAGAAGCATGAGCGTCACTGCTGCCGATAGCGGTAACGTGGTGACCGGCGATGCTGTAGCAGTCCCAGAGCTGCAGAGCTTCCCGGGGCGGGCTATCCATGGCTGCTTTACGATTTACAAAGAACCAGTAGAGGGTTTTAAAAGGGGAAGGGTGTCGACCGCGCCAGTGTGAAGTATAATTCCATATCTCCAGGCCATCAAAGAAAAAAACAGGCCAGTGCTTCCAGGGGTAAGCTTTACCTTTTTCAATGTAGGGGTGCCCCTTTTCAAATGGATGGGCAATAAAACCAAGGCCACCTTCTTCATTGACCCGGTCAATTACATTCTGGGGATTCTTTTCATCCGGCTCGATCAGGCGATCAATATCAAACGCCAGGTAATGGCTGTGCAGGCGGTTGATTTCTGCTCCAACCAGCACGACCACACCATTGGTAATTGATTCTTCAGGCAGTCCAGCCAGGGTTTCATGATCGGCGATAACCACAAAATTAAGGCCGGCGGACGAAGCGGCGGCGGCTATTTGATCAATGCTCCCACTGCCGTCAGAATAACTGCTGTGGATATGGATATTACCCGGATAATTAAACATAGCGCAAACTGGCAGGCAATTTCTCATTTTCCTGATATTTCGTCATCACCACTAAACCTTATTTTTAACCAGTCCCTTGACTACATTTTGGCCCGCACGACATCCTTAATTTTCATCAACCGGGTTAGCGCGCCCCTTTCGCTTTCCTCCAGTTTCATGGTAATGTACCTGATCGTCTCCTCCAGCTTCGGAATTAAAATATACTCCAGGGCGTTGACCCGCCGGCGGGTTTTTTCAATTTCTTCAGCTAAAAGCTGGACCGCTTTTTCTATTTCGGCCAATTCCATCAGCTGGGGCAGAATTTCCGATAAGGTTTCAATAGAAATATCCAGCTCAGCAGAAGTATCGACAAAACCGTAGGGATAGATGCTGCTTCCTTCGCCCCGGCCGCCTTCCTCTTCCACCCAGTTAAACTTGGGAGCATAAACACTCATGATGTTCTGCTTGCTTATTTCCAGGCTCACCGTCTTGGTTGGATACATCAACGCTTCTTCCAGGTTTTCTGCGGGCATAACCGCCCGGGCCAAAAGAAATTTGGCAAAAGCACCGGTAAGCTCTTTTTCAATATGCTCGCGTAAATCTTTGTTCTTCCTGACCAGGATAATGAATTGACGGATCAGTTCATCTCTTTTGTCCTTTAGCAATTTATGGCCCCGCTGCGCCATGGTCAGCCTTTTTTTAAGACGGTTTAGCTCCATGCGGGTTGGATTAACCCGTATTTCCATATAACCTAAACCTCCTCCCGGCCGGACTCCTGCTCAGGCAAGTACTTCTCCAGGTATTCGTCGCGGACCCTCTTTAATTCAACCCGCGGCAGTAGGGCTAAAAGCTCCCACCCCAGGTCCAATGTTTCTACTACAGTGCGATCTTCTTCCTCACCCTGGGTAACGTAGCGGCTTTCAAATTCATCGGCAAACCGGGAAAACTTTTTATCAGCTTCAGAAAGAGCCGCTTCGCCAAGAATGGCAGCCAATTCCTTGGCTTCTTTACCCCGGGCATAACCGGCATAAAGCTGGTTCATCGTGTCGGCATGATCCTCCCTGGTTTGATTTGCTCCGATCCCTTTGTCTTTAAGCCTGGAAAGCGAAGGTAAAACGTCGATGGGAGGGTATAACCCTTTTCGGTGCAGCTCCTGGCTTAAGATTATCTGCCCCTCGGTGATATATCCGGTTAAATCGGGGATGGGATGGGTCTTATCATTTTCGGGCATAGTCAGGATGGGCAGCTGGGTAATAGACCCCGCCCGCCCCTGGATCCGGCCGGCCCTTTCATAAATACTTGAAAGGTCAGTATATAGATAGCCGGGATAACCGCGGCGCCCGGGAACCTCTTTACGGGCTGCCGATATTTCACGTAACGCTTCCGCGTAATTGGTCATATCAGTAAGTATAACCAAGACGTGCATATCCTGTTCGTAAGCGAGGTACTCCGCGGCGGTCAGGGCCATACGCGGCGTGGAAATCCGTTCAATAGCCGGATCGTCGGCCAGGTTGATAAAGAGAATCGACCTCTCAATGGCCCCGGTCTTCCGGAAGTCATTGATAAAAAAGTCCGCCTCTTCAAATGTAATCCCCATCGCGGCAAAAACAACCGCAAATTTTGCTTCGGTACCAAGCACCTTGGCCTGCCGGGCTACCTGGGCCGCCAGCCTGGAATGAGGCAGTCCGGAGCTGGAAAATATAGGCAACTTCTGTCCCCGCACCATTGTGTTCATGCCGTCAATAGCAGAAACACCGGTTTGGATAAATTCAGACGGATAGTCGCGGGCATAGGGGTTGATCGGAAACCCGTTAATATCGAGCCGTTTATCCGGGATAATCCGCGGGCCTTGATCCCGGGGCTGGCCCAGGCCGCTAAAAACCCGGCCGAGCAGGTCCATGGAAACCGGCAGTTCAATCGCTTTCCCCTGGAAACGGACTCTGGCTGAACCGATATTCAGACCGGTTGAACCTTCAAAAATCTGGACCAGGGCCCGGTCCCGGTCAACTTCCAACACCTGTCCACGCCTGATGTCTCCCCCGGGAAGTTCAATTTCTGTCAGCTCGCCGTACTTAATTCCTTCTACCTGTTCAACCAGCATTAACGGGCCGGCTACATCTACGATTGTTTTATATTCTTTAAGCATCCTCATCTCCTCCTTCACCGGCTAGCGATGCCACCTGCTCTTTTATTTCGCGCTTGATATTTTCAACATCGTCCAGTTTGTCTTCGGGCATATACCTTACCCGGGCAATTCTTTCCCGGACCGGCAGGGCAAACATTTTTTCCAGGTCCAGGTCGATTTCGGCTTTTTCAACGACAGCCCCGGCTTCATGGTGATACATTAGTATTATATCGAGCATGCTAAACTGCTTCTGAAGTGAACTATAGGTGTCAATATCATGCATGGCATTCTGGTGGAGGAAATCTTCCCGTAGTGATTTGGCAGTCTCCAAAATTAACCTTTCCCGCGCGGAAAGGGCGTCAATACCCACCAGGCGGACAATTTCTTCCAACTCTGATTCTTCCTGCAGCAATCGCATCGCTTCGCGGCGCATCTCGTTCCACTGCTCACCAATTGTATCCCGGAAATAGACAGCGACGTTATCAAGATAGAGCGAGTAACTGAGAAGCCAGTTAATCGCCGGGAAGTGACGGCGGTAAGCCAGGGAAGCATCCAGCCCCCAGAATACTTTTACAATACGCAGGGTGCCCTGCGATACCGGTTCGGAAAGGTCTCCACCGGGAGGCGATACGGCTCCGACCAGTGTCAGGGCCCCTTCCCTTTCTTCGCTGCTTAGACAAATAGTCCGTCCTGAACGCTCATAAAAGTCAGCCAGCCGGGAACCGAGGTATGCAGGATAACCTTCTTCTCCGGGCATCTCTTCAAGCCGGCCGGACATTTCACGTAACGCTTCTGCCCACCGTGAAGTAGAATCTGCCATCAAAGCAACACTGTAGCCCATATCACGGAAATATTCAGCAATAGTAATACCGGTGTAAATGGAAGCTTCACGGGCTGCAACCGGCATATTCGAGGTATTGGCAATCAGCACTGTCCGCTTCATCAATGGTTCGCCCGACTTTGGGTCTTTTAGTTCAGGAAATTCCATAAGAACATCGGTCATCTCATTTCCGCGTTCACCGCAGCCGATGTAGACGACTATTTCAGCGTCAGCCCACTTTGCCAGCTGGTGCTGGGTTACTGTCTTTCCGCTGCCGAAGGGGCCCGGAATACAGGCTGTCCCTCCCTTGGCCACAGGGAAAAAAGTATCGATTATTCGCTGCCCGGTAATCATCGGTATATGCGGCCCCATTTTTTCCTTATAGGGACGACCTTTACGGATTGGCCACCGCTGTAACATGTTTACTTCGACCTCTCCGTTATCTGTTTCAATACGGGCAACGGTATCTGTAACTGTTGCTTCACCACTCTTTATCTCCTTGATCTTTCCGGCGGATAAATCAGGGGGAACCATGATCCGGTGCTCAACCAGGGTTGTCTCCTGGACGCTGCCCAGGATATCCCCGCCCTGGACCTTGTCTCCTTCTTTCACTTTCGGCACAAAATCCCATTTACGCTCTCTGTTTAAAGGACTTACTTCAACACCACGGGTAATATAATCTCCGACCTGCTCCCTGATTACATCCAACGGCCGCTGAACACCGTCAAAAATTGCTTCGATCAAGCCGGGGCCCAGTTCCACACTGAGCGGTTCACCGGTAGTATACACAGGCTCACCGGGGCCAAGACCGCCGGTTTCCTCATAAACCTGTATTGATGCCTGGTCACCCCGCAATTCAATAATCTCACCCATCAGACGGGCGTCACTGACCTTGACCATATCATACATCCGGGCATCACCCATGTTATCAGCTACTACAAGGGGACCGGAAACTTTTATAATCCTGCCACCATCCAAGTTATCAACCTTCTTTCCTGAAAAGAATATCTGCACCGATCGCTTTTTCTACGTTATCTTTAATTTGTTGAATTCCCATCCCCAGGGCTCCCTTACTATTTGGGATCAGAACAACCGCCGGTAAATAGCGCCTGTGCAGTTCATTGATTACATCCTCCATATTGCGGGCCAACTCTTCGGTTACAAAAATTACCCCGTAATTCTCAGAAACCAACTGCTTTAATGTATTTAAAGCCGACTCACTGCTGGTAACGGGAAAGGTATCCACACCAATGGTTTTAAAACCAAGTATAGAATCCTTGTCACCAATTACGGCAATTTTATATGTAGACATCACGAATTCGCTCCCTGATCGCTTCGGCAGGCAGTTTATTAATCTTACCAACCAAAACTATGCGGATATTTTTTATCTCAATTTCTTTCGCCCACAAATAACCAACCAGGGGCTCAAGGCCAAAAGACACCCATTTCCCCTGCTTAAGGTAGGTTGTAATATAATCATCGGAAAGCTTTTCCAGAAGAGAAGCGGTTCCTTTATCCAACCATTCTCGCACACCCTCATTGACAAGATCGGCATAATCGCTGATGGCCAGCATAGATATCAAAGACTCCAAAGGTTCCTCGATCATTGCTGTTAGGCGATCGGCAGAAACCGAGCCGTGCGGCAGCAAGACTGTTTTTAAAAAATCGCGGTGCAGCCCCATGCGTTTAACCCTAATCAGCGTTTTCAGGTTGATCAAGTCAATCTGCCTGATAAACAATCCTTCGAGAAATGAAGAACGTTTTTCTCTTGCCCCGAAAATCAGCTGTTCATAGAGAACCCGATCCAGAGTTAGGTCTATAACCTGGGGATCACGGTTAACCATAAAATCCTCGTTGATATTTTCTGCGACCCGGCGCAGCTTATCCTCAAAATATAAGAAATCGTCTTCGTTTACTGCATACTCCAATTTAGCAAGGTCATAAGAGCCGACCGGAATCAGGAGATCACTTTTAATCCCTAAAAATTTAGCCTTGAATAAAACCTTCAGGTTGTGTATGTCGTAACGTAATGCCATCATACCAATTAAATCAGGAACAGGGCTGATTTTCATTACGATATTAAAAGAATCTTTTAATTCAGCTGCAAGTAATTTTTCAAAATCATGGATATCGGCCAGTTCGGTCACGGCTGCGGCATAACCTGACTCAGAAAGCACTTTGAGAGCCTCGTCGCCGGATGATGAATTGATCATCCGATCGAACTGGCCCTGATCGAGCAAGCGTGTCTCCAGAGCTTTTACCCGCGCGACCGAATAGGCATAAATTGTGTCATCAATAGGCATATACTGTTGCTCTCCTTTCCTGGAGGAAAGCTTTCCGTTTATTTAAATAGCATTTCTGCTACTTCAGGTTCCAGCTCATCTCTTTTCATCTCCAGAAGCGATTCAAATGAACAGTTCATTTCCACTCCGCCTGCCTGAAGAATAAAACCACCCTGGATATCTCTGGTTTCTTGTGAAAGCTCTAGTTTTCCTTTTTTCCCCTGGCTGACCAGGGTTTCGTTAATTTCTTTCCAGAAATCATCGGAAATCCTTTCTTTATCTCGCGCAGAAAAGATAACAGTTTCTGAACCCGTTTCCACCATACTGAGTAAAAGATCACGGATGACGGAAAGATAGGTGCGATCGTCCATGTTTATCAGCTCATCTAAAGCTTTTTGAAAAGCTTCACCAATCAGTTCCTGCTTGGCGGCAAGTAAATCCTTGCGCGTTTCAAGCTGAGCCACACCGATAATACGCCCTTTTTGTTCAGCAGCCCCTTTACGGGCCTGTTCCAGGATATGCTCTTCCTTACGGGTTGCCCTCTGCCTGGCTTCAGATTCCACAGTTTTTGCTTTTTCTTCAGCTTCGCTTTTTATCGACTCAGCCCTGGCATGTGCATCATCCACAACACGCTGGACAATCCTGTCTGCTCCCTCTTTCAAACTTCTCACTCCTCTATGCAGCCTGATCTAGACATCTATACCAAACAGCATCAAGATTGTGGCCAGCAGGGCAAAAACAGCATATGTTTCTACCATAACCGCATAAACAATTCCTTTACCCATTTCTTCCGGCCTTTTAGCAATCAGATTAATAGTCGATGATAGCACTCTTCCCTGGTAAATACCGGAACTTAAACCGGCAATGGCAATAGGCAGTGCAGCCATTAAAAAGGAATAACCCTGGGAAGGCGTCAATGGCACAATTTCTTCCCCGATTATGCCTACACTCTGCATGATCAGAAACCCGGCCAGAAGCCCGTATATTCCCTGGGTGCCCGGAAGGGCCTGTAATAAAAGGGTTTGCCCAAATTTGTCAGGATCCTCGGATATAAGACCGGCTGCACTCTGGCCGACAATCCCGATTCCGATAGCAGAACCGCTCCCGGCTAAACCTACAGCCAGGGCTACTCCTAACAGTGCTATTTCAATTCCTTCCATTTTTGTAAAAGCCTCCTTTTTGTTTTTGTTTAAGCAATTATATGTAACCGGTCAGGAGCCAGGGGCCAAAAATAAATGAAGCAAAAACGCCTGAATCCTGTTTTTTCTTATCCTTCATCCGTTTCAACAATATCGATGTAATTGTTTTTTACCCTGAAAGGTTGAAATGACCTGCCCCCACCTTCAAAAAACTTGTTGAAAAACTCAAGGTATTGCAAACGGCTGGTATGAACATATGCGCTTAAAGTACTGATTATTACATTAAAAAAATGACCGCCTACCAGTATAATGACCAAAGCCACATAGCCGATAATGCTTCCGGCTACCAGGTCACCAACTGAATTAACAACCATGCCAATAACTACAGAAGCCAGCCCCAGGGCAAATAAACGTGAATAAGACAGTATATCACTTAAGTATTGGGTAATATTGTATAAACTGAGCAATCCGCTAAAAAATTTCAAAACGATACTCCGTTGATGTCTTCCCTGGGTAATAATTAATCCGGCAGCGCCGATAACAGCCAGCAACTGGCCGATGAGCGAAAACTCAAGCAGGAGTAAAATGAGACCGTTCAAAAATATAAACCAAAATCCCTGGTCATATAAAGCACTCAATGGCTGGCCGGCCTTAATATTTCGATATGCCTGCAGGGCCATACCGAAATATACATGAATCAAACCGAGAACAAAAGAGCCAATAAGCATAAGCATCGGTTCTTCCAGGGGATCAAACAGTAGAGGTGGAAGCTTGATCAAATCACCGAAATAGCTGCCCAGTAAAATACCAAAAGCGAGTGCAGAAAAACCGCCGTAAATCAATAAATTAATTAGCTGTTTGCCCATACCTTCCAGCTTAAGTTTACGGGAAAGGAAGTAAGCAAGCAGGCCTAAAACAATACCGTAACCGGCATCAGAAAGGCAAATACCAAAAAACAGGAAGAAAAACGGGGCCATAAAGGGTGTAGGATCAAGTTCGTTTTTTTTGGGAGAGCTGTAAAGCCTGGTAACCACCTCATAAGGTTCTACCGGACCACTGTTGTGTAATAGCACCGGAACATCTTCATCCGGCTCTGGATCCCGTGTTGCCAGCACTGCAGTTTCAGTTTTGCCGGTAACCATCGTTTCCAGGTCACCCAAAACCGGAACCGGGGCCCACCCTTCCAGCAAAAAACTATTATTGGTCCGCCCCAGGTTTGCTACAGCTTGATTTTTAGCATATTCATTGTCAATGTAATCATAACAGGCCATTAACATCGACCGGTGCTCAAGCAGGGATTCAACTTCGCTTAAGACATCATTTCTGTCCTTTTTCAGTGTGTCCAGTTTTTCTTGTAAAGACTTTATATTCTGAGCTGGTGTGCCGGAAAGGTTGGTAAAAGTTATCGTTGTAACCATTTCATTTTTAAACAAGTCATCAACTACCGGTTTTTCTTCAGAAAGCCCGGAAAAGAAAAAATAAACAGTATCGTCATCAGAAAAAACTTCATCAAGATAGTAATCGGAAACATTCCCGGCCAGGGCATCCTGCAGATCAGGATAATTTTCAGCAGCAACCGTATAAAGCCCCATTAATACCCAGTCTCCATCTTTAACCAGTTCCAGTGGCAAATCCAACGCTGACCATGGCTGAAGGTCTCCGATCAAATTTTGAGTTTGCGTTTCCTCGTTACGGATACGCACTAATTTTTCTTCAGACTGGCGGCAAGATTTGTGAATCTCTTCTATCCGATCAAGAGCCTTGACATATTCAGCATATTGGCCCGATGTCAGGTCCAGCTTTTTACCAGTAAATTGCTCCAGTATACTTTTACGGAGCGGAAAATGCCGTTGGAAAAAATCGAGGCAAAAACGAATATCACTGCGAATGGTATCTATTTTCGAAACATCTTCGGGAGGCTGATCGGGTTCAAGTAAAGCCTCAAACTCTGCCCATGTCGTCCCAGACTTAACATCAAGCAGTTCCACACTGCCCAGATTGTGCAGGAGGCTAAATATTTTTTCTCTTTCCTGTTGATGCCCCAGAAGGAACACTTTTTTCATCTCAATGATCGGCATCAGTTTTCACGACCTTATCTTTAAGCACTGCTACCGCTTCAGGGAGGCGTTCTACAGCCTTTTCTTTTAAGCGTTTTATTTCTTCTTCCCTTTCTTTAACTAACGGTTCGGCCTCGGCCCGGGCTTCTTCCTCGGCCTGCTTAATTAAGTCTTGTGCCTTTTTTTCAGCTTCGGTAACTGTTTCCTCTATGAGCTGTTCAGCATTGGCTTCAGCTTTCTTTTGAATTTCTTTAGCTTCTTGCTGAGCTTCCCGCACAATCGTTTCAGCCTTGCTTTCAGCTTCCTTAATCGACTTGACCAGTTCCACCGTCAATGACTTTCACCACCTGTAACTTTATTATCTGCTGTGGTAAGATTTTTAGATTTAAACCATAATCAGCCAGATTAACAGCATCCGGGTCTGAAATTATAATATCAATAAATAAAACCTGCGGCTTATAATGTTTTAAACTTAGAAACAATTCAACAAACAACTGAACTTACGGGAAATTAACACTCGGCAAATATTATACTATAAAATTAACGACGATTCCAGCTTCAGAAAAAATATTTTTTGCCAGAGTATCCGGGTAATTTTCCTTCAAAACCAGGGACAAAACCCCGGCGTTAGCCAGCATCTTGGCACAAACAACACAGGGATAGTGAGTACAATATAACACTGATTTTTTTATTGCCACACCGTGCACAGCAGCCTGGATGATAGCATTCTGCTCGGCATGAAGCCCACGACATAATTCATGTCTTTCTCCGGAAGGCACTTCCATTTCTTTCCGGATACAGCCGATATCCCGGCAGTGGCTCAGACCACTTGGGGCGCCATTGTAACCTGTGGCCAATATTCTCTTGTCAAGGACTAGCAGCGCTCCTACCTGACGCCTCACACAAGACGAGCGGGTGGAGACCACCGCAGCAATTTGCATGAAATAATGATCCCAGTCCGGCCGTTCTATCAAAAAAAACACCTCGATCGTTTAATTAATTCATCTTGTCGTTTTCCAGTAAGCTGATTTTATGCAGGCGGTTATTATGTCTGCCCCCTGCAAAAGAGGTGTTTAAAAAAACATCTACTATACTTAAAACCAGTCCCGATCCAATTACCCTTGAGCCCATAGTCAGAATGTTGGCATCGTTATGTTCCCGGGCACATTTTGCGGAATATGCTTCACCGCACAAAGCGGCCCTGATCCCCTGGTACTTGTTTGCCGCTATAGCCATCCCAATCCCGGTTCCGCAAATCAAAATCCCGTATTCGGATTCCCCTGACTGGACCGCCTGCGCTACCGAAGCAGCTATATCCGGGTAGTCAGCGCTATCTTCGCTAAACACGCCATGATCAATATAAGTGAGAGCAGATGCTTCAATATACTCAATAACATTCTCTTTTAAACTGAACCCTGCGTGATCACTGCCAAGCGCTATTTTCATCACTTTTGTTCCTCCTTCAGTTTATGCACAAGCTTCTTGATGCAGGAGCGAATATCCTCTAATACCTGGAGATATTTTTCTTGGTCCTCTCCCAAAGGATCGTCAATATCACTTTTTATACTCGCCTGATTGGTATATTCTTTCAGAAGATAGGTTTTATCCGCGGCATGAGGATAAAGGGTAAGAAGCTGCCTTTTATGATCAGCGGTCATGACCAGGATAAGATCCGCTTCTTCGATTATCTCCGCATTGATATTAGAGGCAGAATGGTTTTCCAAAGTTTTTATTTTCTCGCGAGCAAGCATTTGGCGCGCTGGCCCGGAGGCTTTCTCACCGGTCACAGCAGACAGCCCGGCTGAAAAGGCGAAAACTTTATCGGGTAACCGGTGGTTGGCTGCCTCATAGGTGAAAAGGGCTTCGGCCAGCGGGCTGCGGCAGGTATTGCCGGTGCAGACAAAAAGTATCTTTAACACTTGTAATTCTCCTTAACTATTAAGCATGAAGGCTTAACGTCGAATGTATATGAGGTTATATCTACACTTTCAAAATTCTCGTTGCTGCCTTCCTCAGGCGGTTCATTACTGCCAAACCAATTCCGGCAATATCTGTCTCTTCGGCTAAAATCAAGTCTACACCATGGTGATCAAGTTGCCGGAGAGCATGATACAAGTGGGCAGCCATATATTCTGTTTTGTTACCTTTAAGCGGTGCTGTTTTATTAATATAATCACCCAGTGATCCAACTTTTAAACCTTTTTCTTGATAATAACCGGCTATTGCTTTTAACAGCAAACTGCGCCTTTGCTTCGGACCGGTTATTAAAATCAAAGGAGCGCGGGGGGAATAGTGACGATATTTCATTCCCGGAGAAATCGGTCTGCCTGCAGAACCGATACCGCCCGAAACTGGAACCTTTTGGCCCAGTGCCTCTTCCAGTTCTTCGCGGGGTATACCGCCCGGCCTGAGGATCACCGGCCCGCTTCCTGTCAAATCAAGAACAGTTGACTCGACACCAACTGAACAGGCTTCGCTCTTAATCACTGCATCTATTTTCCCGGCTAGGTCATCCAGCACATGCCTGAAGGAGGTGGGACTGGGTTTTCCGGACCGGTTGGCGCTTGGTGCGGCAATCGGTACTCCGGAAGCATGAATAAACTCCAGGGCAATACGGTGATCAGGCATTCGTACCGCTATTGTAGGCAATCCTGCACATACCGCTGCCGGTATAATATCGGCGCGAGGTAAAACCAGGCTGAGCGGACCGGGCCAGAAGCGATCTGTTAGTTTATAAGCAATTTCCGGAACATACCGGGCTACTATATTTAACTGCCCTGAAGAGGAAATATGCACGATCATCGGGTTATCTACAGGTCGTCCCTTTGCCTGGTATATCCGGTTTACCGCTTTTTCGTCTGTAGCTGCCGCACCCAGCCCGTAAACAGTCTCGGTGGGAAAGGCTACCAGCCCGCCTTCTTTAATAATGCCCGCTGCTTTTTGTAGCGAAAACCGATCCTGTCTGAGCAGCAAAGTGCCTTTGATCCGCAGTACTGACCTGGACATTAGCATTCATCAACTTTCAGTTCAAAAGTTTGAAGCTATTCTTCGAGAACCAACTCCGCAATATTTTTGGCATGATCAGCAACCCGTTCGAGATTGCTTAAGAGATCTAAATAGATAACTCCTGCAGAAGGATAACACTTTTTGGTATTAATCCGCTCAATATGCTCATTGCGAAGATACTTTTCCTGCGCATCTATTTCATTGTCTTCCAAAACAACTTGCGAGGCAGTTTCCTTATCAATATTTTCAAATGCGGCAATAGCTTTATCAAGCATCACTGCGACTTTATCACTAAATACTGTTATCTCTTCAAGAGCAGTATCGGAAAAAGGCAGTCGTTCTTCAGTCTTCATTTCACCCAACTGCATAATATTTTCCGCATGATCGCCGATTCTTTCCAGGTCATTGGCGGCAGACATCAAGTTTCCGATCAATTTAGTCTGCTGCTGTGACATTGAATGCTGCGAAAGTTCTGAAAGGTAAACATTTATTTCTTTTTCCAGACCGTCAACCAACTCTTCCATTTGATCGATATGCTTTATTTTCTTTAAATCTTTTTTCAAAAAAACCTGCATTGCTTCAGCTAACATTTCCCGGGCAATACCAGCCATGCGAAGCAGCTCTTGTTTCGCGCCCCCAATAGCAACAGCAGGAGTTTTCAATATACGCGAATCAAGATACTTGGGTCCAAAATCCACTTTTTCATCTTTACCGGGGATAATATAGCAGATCAAACGGTTAAAGTAACTTAAAAAAACAAGGAATACCAGTGTGTTGAAAACGTTAAAAGCAGTATGTGTGTTTGCAACCTGCCGCGGGACCGTCACTGCCGTTTCAACTATTAAACTTGTAAACGGTGCCAAAAAGATCAAAACCAGAACCACTCCGACAACATTGAATATAACGTGAGCTGCTGCTGCACGGCGAGCTGCTACGTTGGCTCCGACACTGGCTAATATTGCCGTAATACTGGTTCCAACATTAGTGCCAAGGATAAGCGGAACAGCCGAGCTGAAAGGAATCAAATCTTGCGTGGTAAGGGCGATAATTACTCCGGTCGCAGCACTACTGCTTTGTATAAGGGCGGTAAAAACAGCGCCGGCTAAAATACCCAGTATAGGGTAGTTGCTAAAATGTAATAACAGGTCGTGAAAAGCGTCAAGATCACGAAGCGGACTCATGCCGCTGGACATGGTTGTCATACCCAGGAAAAGCAAACCAACCCCGAGTACAGTTTGTCCGATATACCGTTGAAATCTTCGCCGGCCAAAAAAGTTTAACAGCGAACCAATGCCGATCGCTGGAAGCGCAATAACCCAAATTTCAAAAGAAACTAATTGTGCTGTAATTGTAGTTCCAACATTTGCTCCAACGATAACACTGACCGCCTGCGAGAGGTTCATCAACCCGGCATTGGCAAAACCTACAACCATAACAGAGGCAGTACTGCTGCTCTGAACAAGGATCGTTACCAATATTCCGGTCAAAACACCGAGAACCGGCTTATTGGTTAATACTTCCAAAATACGCCGAAAACGATCACCTGCCGCTTTTTGCATTCCTGAAGCCATCATTTGAATGCCAAACAAAAAAAGACCCAAGCCGCCAAGCGTAGTGAAGGCGATTTCCCAGAACAATATCTGACCTCCCGGTGCAGCTTATTTATATTACAACCGCTTAGTGCTTAAATTATTATAAAGCACCTGTGCTGCTTTTTCAATTGTTAACTCCTCCGCTCTTTCTATTTGCAACCCCTTATTACCTACTTAAAACCTACTTAAAGTTTACACTGCCCTGCTGATAAAAGAAACCATTTTATTGCAAAGTTTTACATCGTTGATTTAAACGTTATATCTATCGCTTTGATCTAAAGGAATAATAAATTGCAAGAGATTTTATTATCGATGTTTCATATGAAAATTTAAGTTCACTGCTGTCTTTTTGTTTCCGGACTGCTTTGGTTTCAGTTATGTTATAATCATAAAAGCACTTCAGGGAGGTGTTGATCAAATGTCCGGGTTAATCCGTTTCGGTATATCCATGGAAAAAGAACTCCTGGAACGTTTGGATCAGGATATTGTAAAGCATGGTTACCCAAACCGTTCAGAAGCAATCAGGGACCTGGTCCGGGCCCAATTAGTAGAACTTGACTGGTCACAGGAAAATGAAGAGGTTGCCGGCACGGTAACCATTATTTATAACCACCATGTTCGGGGTTTAAGCGACCTGCTTTTGGAGCTGCAGCATGAACATCATGACATGATTATTTCAGTTATGCATGTGCACCTGGAACATGATCATTGCCTGGAAGTTATGGTCATAAAAGGCCGGGCCGGCGAGGCAAAAAATTTCGCCGGGCGCCTAATCGGTATTAAAGGGGTTAAGCACGGCAAGTTGACTATTACTTCGACCGGCAAAAGACTAACCTAACCTGGACGAGCCAGTGCCATAAAAGTTGGTTTTAAAATGAGCCCTTCTAAACGCATTGTACATCGGCGTTCCCGGGATCGCTAAAAAATCCTGCAAAAATGCGCAGCATTTCAGGATCAAGGGCCTATACCCCCCTGAGGCTGAACCCTGTCTCTACTTGACCCCCGTGGCATAGTTAAAAAGATTTATTCTCAGGAAAACAAGGGCTAAAATATTCATGAGATTATTCCTTCCAGGACTCTCGGCCAACCACCCAAGTCATACCGCCAGGTCATTGAACTGAAGAGACCGGTTTCAGAACAGATTTTTTCGATATAAACCTTCTGCCCGGCGCCGACTTCCATTACCAGTAAAGCCGGAACTTCGGCAAACTTTGCAAGCCGGCTGAGAATAAGTCGGTAACCTTCCAGTCCGCTTTGCCCACCGTATAAAGCATCAATCGGTTCATATTGCCTGATTTCTTTTGGCAAACACTTAATATCATCGCCGGTTAAATAAGGTGGGTTGGCGAGTATTAAATTAAATTGCGGTTTTTGTTTGAAAACTTCAAGAGCATCAAAATAACTTCCTAAAACCCAATTTATTTTATCTTTAACTTTATGCAGCCCGGCATTCAGCTTGGCCGTTTGTAAGGCCGCCTTTGAAGAATCAACAGCCCAAACCTCAGCCCGGGGCAATAAAAGGGCTATACTAACAGCAAGAATACCGCTACCGCTACCCAGATCAATACATTTTATTTTTTGTCTGTGTAGATTATTCAGCCAACCGGACCACCGAAGGGCACTTTCGATCATTAATTCTGTTTCCGGCCTGGGAATTAAAACATTTTGGTTTACAATAAAACGATTTCCAAAAAAGTGTTTTTCACCGATTATATACGCTACCGGTTCTCCCTGGCATCTCCGATAAATTGCTTTTTGAAAAATATTATCGTTTTCTGGCGAAAGCTCATTGTTTTTATTTAGAAACAGCTGCAGCTGATCAGTGTTCATAATATGGCCTAGCAGTATTTCCGCTTCTTTACGGGGCTGATCAATACCGGCTTCCTGTAAGCAAAAAGAAGCTCTTTGCAGAGCTTCTTTAATAGTATGAGTCTTCAACGGCTTGTTAGCCTCCTGCTTCCTTAAGCTGCTCTGCACGCTCATTGGCGGTCAGTTCTCCAATTAACTCGTTGAGGTCCCCATTTAAGACCAGATCCAGTTTGTGTAAGGTCAGGCCGATGCGGTGATCTGTAACCCGGTTCTGGGGGAAATTATAAGTGCGGATCCGCTCACTGCGGTCACCGCTGCCAACCATGGTTTTCCTGGCCTCGGCCTGTTCGGCGGTTTGCTCGGAAATATATTTATCCAGTAAACGGCTGCGTAAAATACGCAAAGCCTTCTCCTTGTTCTGGAGCTGCGATTTCTCATCCTGACAGTTTACTACCAGGCCGGTAGGTATGTGGGTGATACGTATAGCAGACTGGGTGGTGTTGACGCTCTGTCCACCGGGGCCGGTCGCACAAAAAGTGTCGATACGTAAATCCTGTTGATTGATTTCAACATCAATATCTTCTACCTCGGGAAGGACTGCAACAGTAGCTGCTGAAGTGTGGATACGCCCTCCTGATTCAGTGCTTGGAATGCGCTGAACCCGGTGGACTCCGCTTTCATATTTTAAGCGGCTGTAGGCGCCCTTGCCTTCCACGCCAAGTATTACTTCTTTAAAACCACCGATATCTGTAGGATTTGACTCGACAATTTCAACCCGGAAACTATTTTGTTCTGCATAGCGCGAATACATCTTCAGGAGATCCGCCGCAAAAAGGGCCGCTTCTTCTCCGCCGGTACCGGCCCTGATTTCAATAAATACGTTCTTATCATCATAAGGATCTTTTTGCACCAAGCGTTCCCTTAACCCGGCCTGTATTCTTTCTTGTTCTTGTTTCAAACTCTCAACTTCCGTCTTGAGGTAATCGTCCATTTCTGTTTCATCACTTTCGCGCAGCATTTCTTCTGCTTCTTCTATTTCCCTGTTAATTTCCTTAAGACGGCGTGAAAGTTCGACGATCGGGCCGATTGAGGCCAATTCCTTTGACATCTTTTGCCATTCATCACGCTGCTCCATCATTTTGGGGTCACTGAGCATTTGTTCTAATTCATAATAACGTTTTTCAATAACTACCAGCTTATCTTGCATCTGCTGTCACCTCGGCATTGCTGTCACCAATCGCTTCTTTTTGCTCTGCAGGATCCAAAACTGCTTTTAGAGCGCAAAGAGCCACTTCAAGCTGTCTTTTATCCGGCTCCTTGGTAGTCAGCCTTTGCAACCACAAACCGGGAGCGGTCATCAAGCAAACCAGTGGTGACTTGCTCATGGCGGAAAAACGGATTGCCTCATATGAAATACCAGCCACCAGAGGAAGTAATAGCAACCGTAAGCCGATACGGTACAACAGGGAAGGCCACCCGAAAAATGAAAACAGGATTATGCTGACTACCATAACTGTCAGGATAAAACTTGTTCCGCAACGCGGATGACGGGTCGAAAAAGCATCGATGCGATCTAGATTTTGAGTTTCTTCATTCTCGTAGCCAAATATTACCTTGTGCTCGGCTCCATGGTACTCGAAAAAACGCTGCACATCTCCCCAACGGGTAATTAAAACAATGTAGGCTAAAAATATTAACAGTCGAACTATGCCTTCAATCATGTTTAGACCGATTGGCGTCCATTCAGGCAAAAACCGAACCAGGTAGGTGGGTAAAATAAAAAAAAGACTTACACCCAGACCAAGGCCGAAAACAACCATCA
Source organism: Syntrophomonadaceae bacterium (assembly GCA_007130825.1). GTDB lineage: Bacteria > Bacillota > Dethiobacteria > DTU022 > DTU022 > B1SED10-74M. The sequence goes on from SLRT01000082.1 coordinate 17,260, forward strand.
AAAAGCTATGCCATCCGGTAAGTTCTTCCTCCTCCTCGGCCAGGGCTTCAGAAGCGGAAATATTCAACGCGCGCACGCCAAGAATAAGTGACTCAAAAAAAGCGACTGCTCCTCTGAGCACAGGCCAGCCCAGCGGTGCAAACTTTTTGGCTGCTGAATTTATAGTTTCTTTATGAATAGTGATTTTATCATCGGTACGACGGCAGGCAATGGCCATCTGATCATTATATCGCATCATCACACCTTCCAAAACTGCCTGTCCCCCAACCTTCTTTGAATTGTTCATTAAATTATTCCTTTCCTAAAAAGAAAAAAGCAGAGCACGGATGCCCTGCTCCCGGGTTATCTACCATACTTTCGTTTAAAGCGCTCTACTCGCCCACCGGTATCAACAAATTTCTGCTTACCGGTGAAAAACGGGTGACACTTGGAGCATATCTCTACTTTCAGCGATTCCCTGGTGGACCCGACTTCAAAAGATTCTCCACATGCACAGGTTACCTGGGCACAATGATATTCAGGATGTATATTCTCTTTCAATTCGCGTCATCCTCCTTCTTTCATTCCTCGGATTCAAATCATAGCATATTGCCCTGCATTCTGCAACTATCTATTCGTTGAAATTCAGGCCTAACATGTGATAAAAAGTATATCAAAAGCTGATCTGGACCAAAACATTATCCTGCCCTCCTGAATTCTCATAATTGCAAGCTGAGCATCAGGACAGCAAACCAGCTGAACATGAGTGACAGATCAAGAGCTGCAATTGGGATTAATCGATGTATATATGGTGGACAAACAAGCGTCAACCTCTGAATAGAGCAATTACTTACAGGCAAGAACAAGTTCAAAACGGGACTGTAGTTGGTAACATATGGGTCACATTGTATGCATGTTGCCTAAAAATTCCTCGTTTGATTTTGTTTTTCTAAGCCTGTCCATCAGCTTTTCTAAAAACTCAATGCTTGTACTGCTGCCCATTGCCCGGCGGAGTGCCCACATAAGTTCAATTTTGTTTTCATCAAGCAATAACTCTTCGCGGCGTGTTCCGGAACGGGATATATCAATGGCCGGAAATATACGGCGGTCAGCTATACGGCGATCGAGATGGAGTTCCATGTTCCCTGTCCCTTTAAATTCTTCATAGACAACATCATCCATTCTGCTGCCGGTCTCGACAATTGCTGTAGCCAGGACCGTTAAACTTCCACCCTGATCGATATTCCTTGCAGCACCGAAAAATCGCTTGGGCTTGTAAAAAGCGCTGGGATCGATACCACCGGAAAGTGTTCTTCCGCTTGGTGGGATGACCAGGTTATAAGCCCGGGTTAGCCTGGTGATACTGTCAATAAGCACGGCTACGTCCCTGCCCTGTTCAACCAGGCGCTGGGAACGTTCGAGAACCAACTCGGCAAGCCGAATATGGTTTTCCGGTTTTTGATCAAACGTGGAACTGACCACATCAGCATCAACACTGCGCTCCATATCGGTAACCTCTTCAGGCCTTTCATCGATCAATAAAATTATCAACTTTATCTCGGGATGGTTTACAGAAACACTGTTGGCCAGCTGTTTCAATAACATGGTTTTACCGGCTTTTGGCGGCGAAACAATCATACCCCTCTGTCCTTTACCAATAGGTATTAACAGATCGATTATCCGGGTAGATAAAATATTAGACTCTGTTTCCATTTTCATAACTTGATTGGGATGAATAGGAACCAGTGAAGAAAAGGGCAAACGTTTTGATAAATTTTCCGGATCCTCCCCGTTTATTTCCTCAACCTGCAGGAGAGCGTAATACCTTTCGTTATCTTTCGGCGGACGGATCCGGCCGGTTATAATGTCGCCAGTTCGCATATTAAAACGGCGTATTTGCGACGCAGAGATGTAAATATCATCTTCAGATAGATTGTAATGTTTACGACGCAAAAAACCAAACCCGTCCGGCATGATTTCAAGCATTCCCGAAGAGCTGTACTGTTCGCCGTTCTCGGAAAACAGCCTGGTCAGGGAATCGATAAGCTCCTGCTTTCGCATGGTTGACTGACCCTTAATCTCATGCTCCTTTGCTAAACGATGCAATTCATGCAGAGTCATCGTTTTCAATTTTGTTGTATCCAAAACATACACCACCTTTTATTAGTTGCCACCAAAATTGTAGATAAAATATACTGCCGCCAAATAACCGGCTAAAACTAGTACTGCGTCAAATCCAATACGGCAAATTTTCTTTTCCGACCTGTAAATAAGGCCGAATACAAAGACAACACTTAACATTATGACCATTCCTGCTGTAAACAGGTGAATATCCGCTACCGCATAGTGCAGCGGCGCCTGCCGGTAAAATAGATCTGCCAGAAAAACAATGAAGATGTTCATAAAATTCGCACCGAAAACATTGGCTACAGCCATATCCAGTTAACCAAGACGCACAGCCGCAATTGTAGTTTCCGTCTCTGGAAGGCCCGTACTTATCGCCAGGAATATTGAACCGACAAAACTATGCCCTAAACCTGTCTTATAGGCAATTTGATCGGACGCATCAGTAATAAATATGCCGGCGATGATAATTACCAGTGCTGCAATAATAAACTTGATTATTGCAATATCCCTGGCTTGCGTTGTTTGTTTTTTGTGGAGGTAATCACCGGTTGCTACCGGGGGCATATTTTTACGTTCGTACCTGTAAATCATCCTGCTGCCAGTAATATAAACTAAAGCAATTAGTAAGGTTTCAACTCCAATCCAGCCGATAGAAAACAAGCCTATACCGAGCATACCAATTAAAGCCAGGCATGTAGTAATTACACCAAGGGATACAGTCATTATATGCCCCTGGCTTAGCCGGGCGGTTAATGCACCCCTTCCTTCCAAAAAATCAATAATGGCCAAAAGAGCCAGGTTATATAGACAACTACCCAGGATATTACCCGGGGCTAAATCCGGAGCCGCAATTGAAACAGCCCTGACCGTGGTTACCAATTCCGGCAAAGAAGTTACCAGTGGAAGCATTAACGCTCCGGCCCAGGCTTTCCCGATGCCGGTAATATTAGCAATAATCGCTGTATTCCTGGTCAATTCGCTTCCCGCATAGACAATTGCTGCAGCACTAATTAAAAACTGTAACCAAGGATTTACCATTATACTCCCAGGACATCGAGCTGAAGGGTGCCTCAACTTATTGAGTAAACCTTAGATGGGCTTGTTAGACTCCAATTTCTTTAAGAGGGGGGCTAAAATATTTTAGACTCCAAGCTAACCGTGTGTTGGAAAAGCTTACCTTTTTCAAATAAGAATTCAATAAAATATTTTAACATTACCTTTATTCTCGATAACTATTCTCTATATCTTAAAATATTCCTGCCAGATAATAAAATTATATTTAGAACCGTGATATCTTAAAAGAGGTAACTTAACCGTAAGAATCCTTGATAAACGGATTCGTTTCAATTTCTTCG
>SLRT01000015.1 GCA_007130825.1 Syntrophomonadaceae bacterium
TTGATTAAAGCCCCTTTCCTTCAAGAATCTAATAACTATATTTAATCGTTTTTCAAGAAAAAGTGGTTTGGTATTTATTTTCCATCTCTTTGTAACTACTGTTATTTCCACATTGCTACATATTACGCTATCAATGTGAATATTTGGTGAAGATATATTGCATAGTTTGTGAATGTTAAATTCATTACGGAAGGTGGGGGTGGTTAAAAAGAAGATGGAAGCCGCTGCCAAAATCAGGCGATTAACGGCTTCCTCCTAGTAAAATAATTTATAAAATATATGGGTTTAAAATGGAGCCTTGTTACCTATAAAGGTGATAATTAAACAAATTGCCGGATTACTTTGTGTCAGCATATATATATAACGGATCTTACTTCAGGTAAAGATAAAAGGTGGTTCCCTCCCCGGGAAGGCTGGCAACCAGGATAAAGCCCCCGGCCGAACGGATAAGTTCTTTAACCAGGGCCAGGCCGATCCCTGAACCGGCCTGTTTTTGCCCTCTTTCACGGGAAGGATCGGCCCGGAAAAATCGCTCAAAAACATAGGGGAGGTGTTCAGGTTTGATTCCCTTCCCGGTATCGCTCACCGTGATCATAAACATATCATTAAGTTTACCGCGAGTGTCTTCATTATCGAGTGATTCCTGCCCCAGTGGCGAAACTGCGTCCGGATCAAGTTCCGCTTTTTCCTGTAAACTCACCTTTACTGTTCCACCCGGATCGGTATACCGATAGGCGTTGTCCAGCAAATTGCCGATGATTTTTCCCAAAGCGCCAGGATCCTGAATAAACATCAACTCAGTTTCCGGTAACCGGAGGTTAAGGTTTAGCCCTTTTTCTTGAAACAAAGGCTTGAAAGAAGCGATCTTGTCTTTTAAAAACTGGTTCAAGTTGATCTTTTCTCGTTCAATCTGTTCCAGTCGGGTGCTTTCGGCTCGGGCAAGCTCATCCATATCCACGGCCACCCGGTTTAAATGCATAATTTCCTCCGCCAAAATACCCATTGTTTTTTCATCGGCGCTTACCACTCCGTCTTTTATAGCTTCAATGTAGCTGCGCAGAGTAGTGAGAGGAGTGCGCAGCTCGTGGGAAATATCGGCCACAGAGCGTTTTCTCAGTTTTTCAAGCTCTTGGAGATGGATGGACATCTGGTTGAAACAACGGGCCAGATCGTTTAATTCCCGGCTGTTGTAAGAGGGCAAATGGTGGAGGTAATCGCCACGGGTAATCCGGATTGCGGCCCGGGAGATGTCTTCCAGGGGGCGGGATAAACGGCGAGAAAAAAAGATTCCCAGAACAAGAGCAACGCTGATGGCGATCAGCCCTGTCCATAGCAAGGATCTGGTTAACGTGCGCTGAAAAATTAAATCCTGCTGAAGCCAGGCGCTGCTTTCAGCTTTCAGGGGGTGAGCGATGATCAATCTGCCGATCCTCACGTTGTTGAGCCCCAGTTCATATTGATAAGTTTCTGCGTAATCTAAATCCTGCTGGTTATCCGCGGCCATCATCCTGTGATGGTGCCTGCCATGGCCGGTATCAGCGATAATCTGCCCCTGGGTATCATAAAGAAGAAGGCGGGTATTGGTGCTTAAGGCAGCATGCAGTAAAGGCATATGAATGCCGGACCAGCTTTCGTTTACTGCATAATACTCCAGCAGTGAATTTATAATTTGATTATTAAGGGCTTCTTCCCTATTTTTGGCATACGCCTGCAGGTGCCTGTCCAGGGAATAACTAAAAATTGCCTGGAACAGTATCAAGATTACCCCAGAGAGGAGCAAAAAGAAAAATACCAGCCGCAACCACAACGGTAAAGGCGCTTTCTGTTTAATCTTCTTCATATTTATATCCCACCCCGTAAATCGTTTTGATCAGTTGGGGTATGCCTTCTTTATGCATTTTGTGACGCAGATTTTTAATATGGGCGTCAACAGCCCGATCTTCAGCAATACTATCATAACCAAAAATTGTTTCGGCGAGCTGAGCGCGGGAAAATACACGGCCCGGGTGTTTTGCCAGGTACAAAAGCAAGTTGAACTCCGTTGGGGTCAGGTTAAGCTCACGCTTCTGCCAGGTAATGCGGTGGGCAGGGGTGTCGATTTCCAGGTCACCGCCGGCGAGAACCAGCACGTCTGTCAAAGAGATTTGGTCCGGATCGTTACGGCGAAGCATAGATTTAACCCTGGCCACAACTTCCTGCGGGCTAAAAGGTTTAACCACATAATCATCGGCTCCGACTCCCAGCCCGTAAATCTTATCTTCCAAAGCAGTTTTGGCTGTGAGCATAATAATTGGTACCCGTGAATCATCACCGCGCAGCTTTTTGCTGACTTCCTCACCGCTAAAACCGGGAAGCATCAGGTCAAGGATAATCAGGTCCGGTTTTTCCAAGCCGGCCAAATACAGCGCTTCGGGGCCGTCGTGGGCGGTTAGTACAATATACTTTTCCCGCTCCAAATAAGACTTAAGAATTTCTGTGATATTTTTTTCATCATCAACAACCAGGATCTTCGGAGCAGCCAATTCGATCATCTCCTATAATTACTATATAGATTATAAACAATTGGCTGCAAAAAAGAAAGACCGCCGGAGACGGTCTTGTAATTTTCATGTCTATTTATTTATAGGTCCGGGTTTGGGGCACTAATAGAATTTATGTTGCTAATAGCGGTCGCAGTGGTCGTGTCTCCCTGTTCGATCGCCGTGATGGCCGTGGTGGCCCCAACCTCCGCCAAACATGCCGTTAAATGGCCTGAAACCTTCTTCAGTCATTTCCTGAAAACGCTTTTCCATTTGCTCCAACTTGTAATCGCCTTCTTCTGGAGTAAGGTCGCCCAGTTCAACTCTTCTTTCTACAACTTTTTCCTCCAGTCCAAAGATTTCTTTATAAAGAGATTTCAGCACCGGATCGTCCTGGGCGCCGGCAACGGTGGCTACCAACAGGGTTATGGTTACAGCGGTTATTGCTATACCAACAATCATTTTTTTCGACATCATTCATTTCTCCTTTCTTTTCTTTTTCCTTCCATCAATAGCTTATTACAGAAATGTGAAGTTTTTATGAAGAAATCTTGTATATGTTTAGAACTTTTCACCGGAAGAAGAGCTGGATGGGTTAAAGTAAAAGATCATGAAAGGCTAAACATAATCCGAATATTACTCCCGCCGGTCCAGACTCCTGTACTGGACTGCTTCGGCGATGTGGGTGGATTCGATCACCTCGGAACCTCCCAGGTCGGCGATGGTGCGGGCCACCCTGATGATTCGGTCGTGGGCGCGCATGGAAAGGCCCAGGCTTTGGAAGGCCTGGTGCAGGAGGTTGCGAGCTCCTGCAGAAAGGGGACAGTACAGTTTAAAGTATTTTGAGCGCAGCTGGGCATTGGTGGTCGCTGTTATGTTTCTGTATCTTTCCCTTTGTTTCAGGCGGGACTTTTCCACTCGGCTGCGGATTTCTGCTGAAGAGTCGCCTTCTTCTTTGCCTTCCAGCTGTTCATATTTAATGGCCGGCACCTCCACGTGAAGATCGAGGCGGTCCATCAGCGGGCCGGACAGCTTGCTCCGGTAGCGCAAGATCTGGTTCTGGCTGCAGCGGCACTCCAGGCGGGGATCACCGTAATTGCCGCATGGGCAGGGGTTCATTGAACCGATAAACATGAAGTCGGCCGGATAAGTGATGGTGGCGGCAAGACGGGTTACAGTAACTTCTCTGTCTTCAAGAGGTTGTCTGAGCGCTTCCAGAAGATCGCGGGAATACTCAGGCATTTCATCGAAAAAAAGCACCCCCAAATGAGCAAGGGTTACTTCGCCAGGTCGGGGAGCTTTACCACCGCCGATTATTCCTGCAGTGGAAGCGCTGTGGTGGGGGCTGCGGAAAGGACGGTTGTTCAGCAATGGTTTGTTCTGGTTTAATAAACCGGCTACGCTGTAAATCCTGGTTATTTCCAGGATTTCTTCTCTTGTCGGGGTGGGCAAAATGGAAGGTATGCGTTTGGCCAGCATTGTTTTACCGCTGCCCGGCGGTCCGTAGAATAGTAAGTTATGGGCCCCGGCAGCAGCAATTTCCAAAGCCCTCTTGGCTGTTTCCTGCCCTCTTACTTCTCTGAAGTCAAGTTCATTGCTGCTTTCTTCCTGTAAGGGTTCGGGCAGAGAAGGGGCCATGGGTAACTCTTCAGATCCGCGCAGGTAATTAACCAGTTGAGTTAAAGAGGTTGTTCCTTTAACTTTTAAGTTGTTGACCATTGCCGCCTCGATACAGTTTAGCGCGGGAAGATATAGAGTTTTATTTTTATATGCTTCAAGCTTGCTCAAAGATAAAGCCATGGCCAGGGTGCCATTAATACTGCGCAGTTTGCCGTCAAGTGATAATTCTCCGACGAAAATCCCATTTTCCAGCTTGTTGTCCCTGGGAATTTGTCCGGTTGCGGCCAGAAAGCCAAGCGCAATAGCCAGGTCAAATGCCGACCCCTCTTTTTTCAGGTCTGCCGGGGCCAGGTTGACAGTAACCCGGGAGTAAGGAAAAGCATAACCGCTGTTACGAATAGCGGCCCGGACTCTTTCTTTTGCTTCCCGGACCGATGCATCAGGCAAACCGATAATATCAAAGGCCGGCAGGCCGTCGGCGAGATCAACCTCTATTTCCAGGGGAATGCCGTTAATTCCTAATATCGTGCAGGATTCGACTTTGGCGAGCATCATCCATACCTCCAGGAATTGCTTTATTGGTTGCTTTAATGATTGTTAATTGTTGCCGGGAGAGTTGGAAAGTTAAACACAGGGTGGCTCATCTTCACCTGAATTTTTACTTTCTCCAATCGATAATCATTATCCTGCTGCAGATGGTAGGAATGTATGGTGAAAAAGCTTATTTCCGGGCTGGAAGTGGATTGTTATTAACCTTATGCGTTAGCTTTGCTTAAATAATTCGTGCAACCTGATCTTAAGGTGATATATACCGTTGTCAACGTTGTCAACGAGGAAGGGAATCTGCTCATCAGCGTTCAGGTACAGGCTTACTTGTGGCCATTTCACTTAAATTAATTACATAGTCTGATGGTTCTCTTGACATTGTTTTTCTTACAGCATCTAGATTTGTTTTAGAATGGCGGTTATTTTAAATACTGATCAAGGACCACCGAAAAATTAAAACCTTAACGAATAAACATGTAGAGAGAACAATAGTATCAACAATTTAAACCGGAAGGATGAGTTAATGGCGATACCGAACTCTTATTTAGAGAATAGGTGATTCCTGCCTTGAATCAGGATCAATTAAAGCAGCTGCTCGAGTTATCGGTATCGGGTAAAAAACAGGCCAGGGAAAAGGTAATCAGCCACTACCGTTCCTTTATATTAAAGGAAGCCCAAAAGATCTACCGGCGTCCCTTGAAGTGGGGGCGGGATGAAGAACTGAGCATCGCCTTAATTGCTTTTAACGAATCGATCGATGCTTACCGGGAAGCCAAGGGTGATTCTTTTTGAGAATTTTTCCAGGCTTGTTATCAGGAGAAGACTGGTTGATTATTTTCGCCGGGCGGGAAAAGACAGCCTGGTGGTAATGCTCGGCGATGATTTTCTGTCACAATCCGCAGACGAGGAAGACTGGGAGCAAAATGAGAGGAAGCAGGAAGTTGAAGGAACCGACAAGACAGCTACTACTGATGAAGACGGTAATTACAAGATAGAGGATGTTGAGGACGGCACTTACGATATCACCGCCTCTGCGGATGGGTGCAAGTCAGAAACCAAAAACGTAGAAGGTAAAAAAGGATGTGACTGTGGATTTCAAGCTGGTAGAAGAGGAAGATTTGGCCGAGCCCGAGATAAAGACATTTGAGGTCAGTACCCGCACCACCGGCCCCTGGAACCGTGCCGACGTCGAATGGAAAGTTTTCCACGAAGATGGCGCACTTGAAGAGGTAAAAAGCGAGCTGATTGTGCTTGACGATGAAGGTGAAGTGAAAGAGGTTCTCGATACAGAAACCACTTCTATAAGCGGTGAAAGCGCCAGCGGAGAAGATAATTTGCGTATGCGCGGCGATGCCGATGCAGTCCGCCTTACAGTAACCGATACTGCAGGACAAGAGACCTCTAAAACCGAGCAAATCGAATAGTAATGAAAATAAAGGATTCAAACGAAACCCCTGGATTTTTCTATGTGTCGTATCCAGGGGTTTTTCAAATCAAAAATAAGAATGCTCATTCCAATTCCCGATAGCTCTGAGTTAGCAATAAAACAGGCTAAAGAAGATTTATCTAAACGTAAAGGAATAGGTAAGGATAAGATCTCGGTAGCAAATATAGAGTCGGTGGATTGGCCTGATACAAGCCTGGGCTGCCGGAGCCGGAAATGATGTACGCCCAGGTTATTACCCCCGGTTATAAGATTCTCCTTTCATATGAGGGGAAAATATATGAATATCATAGTGGAAAAGAAGAACGTATGGTTTTTTGTGAGAGCAGATCTTCATAACTTTTATTTATTACGAGGAGAGTAGGAAATGGGCAAATATCATTTTTGAACTGGATCTGCTACAATTGCTGCGAACGCTTGGCCTGCTGAAAAAGGGTAAGGATCTGGGCGGTAATGACCTGAGCGGTTCGGTATCCTTTTTAAGGGTGCCATTGTAACCCCTGCAGCAGATCAACTGAAGCTCCCGTGATGCAAATTCAAAAAAAAGATTGAGGCTGGAGCCGAGTATTTCCAGCATATCAAGGGACTTGTCCTCTTAATCTCAGGTTTTGTTTGGCCTGGAAGACCAGGCTGTAGATAAATTCGTCCCGGTTGGTGTTGTCCCGACCGTCGTAGTAAACTGAAATAATCGGTATGCCGGTTTCATTACTGAGGGCTACCTGTTGCGCCTCCACTACCGAGGCGGGCATACATGTAAAAGGTCCCACGAATATGGCTCCGGCGATCCCATTCCGGCCGGCTAATGCTCCTGTGCGGCCAACAGTCATCGGAGGCTCTCCGGCAGTATGTTCCGGAATATATTTTTCGGAATGTTTTCTTATCATGCGAGCGGGAGGCTCTTCCCGGCCGTGCAGAAGACTTGCCGCAGATTGTTCGAGGCGGCGCTCATCGCGTTGTGCCAGCCAATTAACAGCGGCGTAGCCAAGTTTATTAAAGTAGCTAGAGATACTTCTTTTGAATGAATAGTCTTTCTTTGCTTTGCGATAGTTTGCGTATACCGTATAAATGAAAAACTCTGTGGCCGGAGCAAGGGAAACTTCACCCCCGGCTGCTTCGATCTGTTTGATAATATCCTGATTACAGCGGTCATCGAGGCGGACGTAGAATTCACCGGCCAACATTATCTGTGGCCGTGATTGTTCGTAATTGCAGGGAATAAGGGCAAATTGTTCCGCCGCCTCCGTCAGCAGTTTCTCCAATGGTTTCAGATGGCTGCCTGTAAGAAGATTGGACCTATTAAAGCTATGGCGGCGCATTATAGCATATGCCTGCTCGCAGTATTCATCAAAAAGTGCTTCTGCTGTCCCATTATCCAATTCGTAGGGCCTGGTCTGATGCAACATTTTATAGAGCATGTCTATGGTTAACATACCGTCATAGCTAGCGATAATAAATTCCGGGCCGAACCTTTTCATGATATCTGCGAGCTTAAACGTCAATATTTTCTCTGCACCGTAACCGGCGCGGTTAATAATCAGCGATTGTGTCGGCGCGTAGAGACCGTACCGGCAAGGACCGCAGGCCCAACCCTGAAAGAGAAAGGTTCCGTTTTCTTTTAGCTCTTGTGAGTTGTGCCTGGCATATTCAAGGTAATCCTGGATGTTTTGAATAAACGGAAGACATTCCTCACCGTTAGTGTAACGGCGGGCCAGGGTCAGGTCTTTATCGGTGCTTCGGGGAAGCAGTGCAGCTTCAACACCATAATTCTCAAATAAGGCCACCAGCACTGCAGGGTGTTTGGTAGAGTTGGGTATGAGAATTTTTTTTATATCACGGTCAACGGCTGTTGCTGTCTTTGCCGTAATAAAGGGTTTATCGACACTACTCTTCCGGGAGCGACAGGTATTTTTGAACGCTTCCAGCCGGGTAATCATACCGGCGGGCGCGGTATGTTCGTCGAGGGTTAGCCGTAAATACTCAGATACATTGTCAAGATAATGTCGCAGCATGGAGTTAGGACCGCACCTGAAGGGATCCTGAAGGACCAGGTGCAGTTGCGGAAGGCCGCTTTCTTCTGCCCTTTCATTAAAAAACTGCGCTGCCAGCGCAGCTGAAAGAATGTGCTGAAGCTGAGCGGGGTAAATGTTATCCATATGTTCTATCTTCTGTTTCATATAACCCTCAAAATCCGCACGGCGGGGATCCAGGAAAGCTGATTTAATCCTTCCCTCATACCATCCGCGCAGATACTCGAGGAGGAAATCCTGGGATAGAGCAACCAGGCCTCGCTGCGCGGCGTGTGACATCAGGTCCTTGGAAACGAAAGGATCGTACAGGGTGTAGGAGCGTCCCAAAACAAGCGCGACAACTGCATCGGAATAACTTGCGAAGCCTTCGAAAATCTGACGGCCTTCCTCTTCGATGGCCAGTTGGAACTTTTTTTGGGCGAGGTATCCTTCGTTCAGGGCACGCCGGTATGCGGTGTGTGAGAAATTTTTGCCGAGAAGCTTTTTGGCTGCCGGCTTCATTTGTTCCCTGATCCGTTCGGGTCCCTCACGATAATTCAGCTGGGCATGAAGCACTTTTTCTTCCGGAATATCCAACGAGTGAACAGCAACCCCCCTGATCATCATCAGCAGGGGGCAGCTCAGTGAGCGGGGCCACTCTGCCGCCCAGGGGAGAGGTTCCAGGTCGATCACCTCGGGGATGAAAATATAGTCAGGCTCCTTGTTAACCAACTCCCGGTAGTGCCCGATCAATACCTCAATGGGATAGCACATCTCGGCAGCAAGATCCATCTTGCCCTGTTCCAGTATTTCTTCATTGGACTCGCCGCTAAGAACTACTTTGGCCCCAAGTGACCTGAAGAAAGCTGCCCAAAACGGATAAATTTCATAGTAGAGGCCGCTGCAGGCTATCCCTACCTGCACTCCATCCGGGAGCGGTTCACCGGCAGCCTCCAAGAAAATATTCTCCCTGATGTGCTGGTAATCGGGCAGGTTGCCGGTCTGCTTTTTCTTGTCAAACTCTGAAAAGCGGCCGCAGCGGTCACCATAAATAAATTTTGAGCCGTCGTTAAATCTGATCACGTCAAGCCGGCAGTTATGCTCGTGGCGGCAGGAAGCCTTGCAGTCTTTCTTTTCAAGTGTATATTTGTTCAGACGATCCAGGCTCCGTGAGTTTGTTGCAGGCAGTTCCTCTTCAATGCAAAATATCCTGCCCATAAGTGCGGCTCCCAGGGCTCCGGTGAGCTCGGGATGCGGCGGAATAAAGACTTCTGTGCCGCACTCGGCAGCAAAGGCGGCGGCAAGGGCATGGTTCTTGGCGGTTGCGCCGGTAAAAACCAGTTTGCCCTCAATAGACCTGTTTTCTACGGTCCTGCTCAGATAATTGCGGGCTGCAGAGTAGGCCAGGCTGGCCAGCTGCGCTTCCAGGGGCAGACCGCGGGAAGCAGCAGAAACAAGGGTCGACTGTGAAAGCAGGGTACAGGTATCCCCCAGGTCGATAGCGTAGTTTGCCCGGAAAGCTTTTTGCGAAAACTCTTCTTTTATGTTAACGCCGAGAAGCTCGGCCAGATTTTCAAGGAATGTCCCGGTTCCGGCAGCACAAACCGGGTTCATATTGTAGTCAAAAAGAACTCCGTTTTTGATCTGGACAAATTTTGAGTCTTCCCCGCCGATCTCAATAATGGAAAGAGTTTTGTCTTCAGACAGCGATTTTACCCCTTCAGCCTGGCAGGTAATCTCGTCAACGGCATACTCCGCGCCCAAAATTTTTTGGGCCAGAAAGCGCCCCGATCCGGTGGTACATGCTACCAGGGGTGGCTTATCCCGAAGAAGGTTCCCATACTGCTCTTCAACTTTCTTAACCAACTCCAACACCTGCAACACGGGACGCCCGGCAGTCGGCAGGTAAACTCCACCGATATAACGGCCGCTGTTGTCCAGAAGGGCACACTTAGTAGATACCGACCCGCAGTCCACTCCCAGGTAAATGGTGGAAAGATCATAAGATTTGTCCCAATCGAAGTCAGCGCTATAAAAGACCGCGTCCGGTTGAAGTGGCGGCAGCGGGTTTTCGGGAATATATTTTTCTACAACCAACTGCTCCGGGTCGAGATCAGATACCGGTAGCTCTACCCCGTATTGCGCTGCCCCCAGGGCATTAATATATTCATGGTCGGGAGGAACCGCTATTTCAACAGCGCGCTCCCGGCAATATGCCTGTAAATATTTTAAAATTGCCTTGTTGTTGGCTACGCCGCCAACTGTAACCAGGGCGCCGGGTCCCTTGATCCTGCTTTGGGCGACGCCTGTCACCACCAGATCAACTAAGGCCTTGGCCATACCGGCGGCGACGGCCATTTGTGAAGCTCCTCCATTAATGGCATGGGTCATATCGGACTTTGCAAAAACAGCACACCGGCCTGATATCTTGACTGAGGTATCGGCATCTGCAGCCACTTCCGCCAATTCCCGGTCGTTGTAGCCCATTCGGGTAGCCTGCTGGTACCAGAAGGAACCGCTTCCCGCAGCACACTGACCATTGCGGTTGAAAAAAGTGACTGCTCCCTTGTTGTCAAACTCCAGATAATACATATTTTCATGGCCCAGCGAAAGCACGGTTTCGGCGTCAATCGATTGAAATGCCAACCCGGCCTGCAATGCTTCTATTTCGAGGGTCGTGCTGATGCCGATTTTCATGGCTACCAGCATGGCATTGTTACCGGTAAGACCCAGACGCACGGTGGAAGCACTAACTTGCTTTAACAAATAATTAAGACATTCCCCGGAAGATATAACAGGGTTGCCGGCGGTAGGGCGGTAAATCTTTTCTACCCGGCCAGCGTCTATCAGAACAGCTTTTACCGCAAAAACGCCGATATCAAGCCCGATACAGGGTGTGATTTTCGTTTGTTTTGACAACGAGTTTATAATAATCACCTCTAACTTTTTCTGCAACTTTGAACCAAGCCACCCAGCCACTGCAAAGACAAAAATTCACGTTTACAATTATATCATACATTGGATGGTGCCAATCACAACGCAGTTCTAGCAGTGGAAACCCTTGGCCATTTTAAAAATTAATCGCTACTTTTACATCACTTCCACAGACAGCTCTTTCTATGGTAATGGAAGTTTTGTGGTGGGCCAAGTCTGTGTTCAGCATACTTGTAACGATAAACCCCTGTTTCAAGCCCATTTATGAGGCAAAACCAAGGAATAGCCAGCTCTGTTATTCCTGTTTCCAAAACTTCTGGTGGAAGAAGGAGCTTTATTCTCCGGCAGCTGTCAGATACCCCAAAACCAAAAGGTGTAAATGCCAGCCGAGAAAAAGACAATATCAAAAAGAAGTCGTGAACCAGATCAATTCCTTTTATCTTGCAGGATTTTACTTTGGCGAGCATAATCCATACTTCCAGAAATTGCTTTATTGGTTGCTTTAATGATTATTAATTGTTGCCCGGAAAAAGAGACCGAACTTTTAACTACAGTTCAGTTGCCCTCTATTTAATAATCTTCTGCGCATATGTGGTCATTCCCCAAACAAAAATTAATATGTTATAATGCAAAAGAGTTAAAAACCCGGAAAGGAGGAGAATCTGCATGGATAAATGGGAATGCCAGGTATGCGGTTATATCTACGACCCGTCTGAAGGAGACAGCGATGGCGGAATTGCCCCGAATACTCCTTTTGAAGAGCTCCCCGAAGACTGGGTTTGTCCTGTTTGCGGTGTAGGAAAAGACGAGTTTTCTAAAATTTAGTAGATCAGTAAATAGAACTATAAGTTTAAATAAAGGGGGGGATGTCATCCCCCTTTATTTTTTTTGCTGTCCTTGTTCCTGGTTTTGTTCCGTGTCCTGATCAAGCCCCATGGCTTTAACCATGTGCACTATCCCGACAACTTCTTTGAGTTCCAGAACAAAAGCAATCCCGGTGGCCGGTTTTTCCAGGTTGCCGGCTTTGATGATCGCCTTTAAGACCCGCTCGGTTTTTTCTTCCCGGACTACGGTAAATATAATCTCTTTTTCCGGTTCAATCGGGATGCCCAGTAACTGTTTTTTTTCATGGATGCCGGTTCCCCTGGCCGGTATAATGGTTGCGCCTTCGGACCCTGCTTCCTGGGAAGCGCTTATTATCCGCTCGCAGCAACCTTTCTTGACAATTGTCACAATCAAATCATGTTTTGGTATCTGAGCCATTATCATTGCCCTCCTCATTTTGATCACTGTAATTTCCATTATCCTTTATATCATTATCAGGCTGCTCATGCGCAAAACCGTTTATAGCCCTGGAAGGCTCATCATTTACTTTATCATCAGCAGGCGCTGAAAATTCATCATCAGCTGGATCAACCTTTAAATCTTGTATATTTTCAGGGGTTACCTCTTGATCTGTCAATTCCAAATCGTTATCAGATGAGTCATCTGAAGCTGAATCTTCCACATCCGGTTCTTCTGAAGGATATAGAAAACCGAGCAGCATGACCATGATAATCGGGGCCAGGGCGACCAGGGCAATTAGCCCGAAACCGTCAATGACAGCGTCACGGCCCTCCATTATATCGGCGGCGCCGACAGCGAGAGCCATGATAAACGTAACGGTCATTGGTCCGGTTGCCACCCCGCCTGAATCAAAAGCCACTGCGGTAAACGAAGGTTTTGAAAAGAACATTAGAATCATAGCCAGCAAATAGCCGGGGATTATGATGTAATAAAACGGAATCCCATAAACAATCCTGGTCATGCCGAGGGCGATAAAAATGCCGACTGCAACACAAAGCGTGTATAAGATAATATTGCTTTTAATATAACCGCTGGAATTTTCTTCTACCTGCTTGCACAGGATACGTACAGCCGGTTCTGCCAGGGTAGCCACAAAGCCGAGTAAAAAACCAAGCGGTATCAGGATCCAGCGATGAGGCAGCCCGCCCAGGATAGCTCCCATTTCAGATCCGACCGGCATGAAGCCGACTTTTACGCCCTGAAGAAAAAGGGCCAGGCCGGCAAAGGCAAATAGAACCCCCTTCAGCAGGGTGAATAGCAGCTCCTTTGGCAGCTTATATACCAGCAGGAAAATCAGAAACAGGACCAAAACAGGGCTTACCGCGGTTAATACCTCGAGGAGAATTTCGTCGAAGCCATGCAGAACAAAGCTAAAATTCAACCGAAAAGCACCCCCAAAATAAGCACGCCGATAACCGGGCCGATAGATGCAAGGCCGATTAAGCCAAAGGTGTCAGATACCCCGGATTTGCCGCCCAGTACAGAAGTAGCGCCCACCCCGAGGGCCAGAATAAAGGGAACGGCCATCGGCCCTGTAGTTACTCCTCCGGCGTCAAAAGAAATGGCCACAAAGTCCGGGGGGACAAAAAAAGAAAGGAGAACGATCAAGACATAACCTGTCGCTAAAATGTAGGCGATCGGAATACCAAGCAAGATACGCAGTATGGCCACAGAAACAAAAAAACCTACCCCAATAGATACGGCTAAAATTAAAATCCCGGCTTCGATAGCTCCCCTGGAGGCGATATCGACCTGGTGAGCAAGGACCCTGACATCAGGTTCAGCCACGGTAATCACAAAACCGAAAATAAATGCTGCAACCAGCAAGATGGTCAAGGAACCGCGGGATACCAGTTCAGAACCGATCATTTCCCCGATCGGCAGCAGGCTGATCCTTACACCGATCAAAAACAGAAACAGTCCGGCGGTAACCAGCACAGCGCCGATGATAAACTGCCAAAACAAACTGATCGGTGTGCGGATCACAAAAAACTGGATTAAAGAGACGACCACGACTATGGGCACAATGGCCTGTAAAACTTCACGAAGTATTTCTTTTATATCATCAAGCATAGTCTCAAATCTCCCGTATTAAACCAGCATTAAAGCAAGGTTATAGAGTCAGCAGCCAGGATTAAGCGTTCAGGAGTCATCTTTGCGACTCGGAAATAATAAAAGGTTTTAAGCGATAAAAGATCCAGATCAGTCAGTGCAAGCGATACTTTTTTCTGTTGTCTTGGAAAGAGTGCGCCTCACCGCTTTTTCTGATTTTATCTAAAATAATATGAAGTGTCCAGTTATTAAATTCCCTGACCGGCCTGGGTAGTGTGGATGAACAACTAAAAATATGTTATGATGCGCTATAGCGCCGGTTGGGCTGTAAAGTTTTTGATAATATTTTCCTCCGTACCCCGGCGGTTAAGGCTGGAGGCTGACTTCCACCACCCGGCCTGCATTGATCTTGAATTTTTGCGGTTTGTATCTTTTTCTTAAGTTGTTAAAGGAGAGGATAATCTGCTGTGGAGTATAATTCTAATTATTATCTAAAGCGGGAACCGGACCGGCAGTGGCTTGAGTTTTTACAGCGTGAACTTAACCGGGCTCAATTTGAATTTGCCACCAGCGAAGATCCGGCCCTGCTTGGCCTGGCCGGACCGGGTTCGGGTAAGACCAGGGCCCTTATTTACCGGGCCGCTCATTTAATTAAATGTGGTGTCCAGCCCGAACAGCTGCTGCTGCTTACCTTTACCAACAAGGCAGCCGGGGAAATGAAAGAACGTTTGGAGAAACTGCTGGGGTTTCTACCCCGCGATCTGTGGGCCGGCACCTTTCACAGCATCGGCTCGCGAATTTTAAGAAGGCACTCGGCACAGGTGGAAAGAACCCCCAATTTTACTATATTTGACGAAGATGACAGCCGATCGGCTTTGAAGCAAATCCTGAATAAATTATCGATCGGCGATGAAGATCGTAAATTGATCATGCAGCGCGGACTCCTGGGCAGGATTATCAGCCAGGCCCGCAATTCCGGTATTTCCATCCGGGAAGTTATGGAAGAAGATTATCCCTACCGTTTAGAATTCCTGGAAACGATCAATAATGTGGCCGCGCTTTATGAACAAAAAAAACGGGAGAGCAATGCTTTTGATTTTGATGATCTTTTACTGTGCTGGCTGGATCTTTTCGAAAAAAATCCCCAGATCAAGGAGCAGTACCGGCGGCGCTTCAAGCATGTCCTGGTCGATGAATTCCAGGATACAAATATTATTCAGGCCCGGATTATCGATCTTTTTTCCGGTCATAGCTCGATCTGTGTCGTCGGAGATGATGCCCAGTCAATCTATGCTTTTCGTTATGCCAATATCGGGAACATCTTATCATTCCCCGAAAAGTATGACCGCTGCCAGGTGGTGCGCATGGAACAAAACTACCGCAGCAGCCCGGAAATAGTCGATCTGGCCAATCAGCTGATCAGCAATAACCGCGAACAGCTACCCAAAACCCTTTTTTCCCAAAACCCTCCTGAAGCAAAACCGGTGGTGGCAAAGGTTTACGATTCACGGCAGGAGGCTTCTTTTGTCTTGCAAAGTATCTGGGAACTGCAGAATAACGGTGTGCCTTTAAAGGAAATCGCTGTTTTATACCGCAGTTCTTATCTTACTCCCGAAGTGGAGTTTGCCCTGGCCCGTAAAGGAATCAGCTACCGCACTTACGGCGGGGTTAAATTTTTTCAGAAAGCGCATGTTAAAGACCTATTGGCCTATTTAAAAGTGATCTATAATCCCCATGATGAAAACTCCTGGCGCCGCATTACCATGCTGCAGCAGGGCCTGGGCCAGGCTTCATTCGATAAATTATGGGCCGGGCTGAAACTAAATGATAACCCGCTTACAGCGGCCCTTGCCGGCAAAGAAACCCCGGCCAGGGGTAAAGAAGGCTGGGAGGCCCTGCGCATAACCCTTGATACTGTCTATAAAAGCAGCCATGAAAACGTTCCTGAGCTGATTACTGCTGTTTTAGATGCGAACTACGATTATATACTCCGGCAAAATTACCCCGATCAATATGAAGACAGGCTGCGCGGAATTGAACGCCTGGCCATTTATGCCGAACGGTTTGACAACCTGGCGACATTTTTAGAATCACTGGCCCTGGAAGAGTCAGTATTTGCCGACACCAATACAGCCGCGGCGCTTTCCGGGGAACAGCTGACCTTGTCTACTATCCACAGCGCCAAAGGAAAAGAATGGGACAGTGTTTTTATTATCGGCATGAACCAGGGGCAATTTCCGAGTCAGCGGGTTGGCCCCGCTTCCCTGGACGAAGAGCGGCGCCTTTTTTATGTGGCCGCAACACGAGCCCGCCGCTACCTGTTTCTGAGCACTTACCGTGAAGATTACCGTAATTACGGCTCAGTTTCTGAGGGTCCCTCCCAGTTTTTAAGGGAGCTCCCCCCGGAGTGCTACCAGCTGGTCGACTACGACAGTGAATTTTAGCTGACGAACATTGAATACCGTCCCATAAATTCGACCTTCTTTACCCGATGCAGGATTTAAATTTCCCATCAGTCAGCCGGTTCTAACCCAGCCAGTTGGTTCTCATCATTCTGATGGCCGGTGGCGCCTGCTTTTTTGGAGTGCAAGAGGGCCTCAGTACTGGCTATGCGCAAAAAGTCTTAAGAAGCCGGACATTTTATCGTCTTTTTAACCTATAGTACAGCTGATTTCATTTTAAGTTAACCATTTAAGATAACAATGAAAGGGTTAACCGAAATGGTTAACCGTTTTAAACTGCCCCGGAGTAGGAGAAAACCTGTGGTTAAAAAATTTAAGCTTGCGACGGTTGTTTTACTTTTAAAACTGTTTCATGCCCTGCGGAGGCCTGCTTATAAGCGCATCTTGAATAGACGGTTTTATTTATGCCCAAATGTTTTTGACCCGCTCCGGACCTTAACCGGTAAACTGCTGATTAAAAACACAGCGCTAATAGAAGGAGATATAGTCCTTGATCTGGGTACCGGTTCAGGGGTAATAGCTGTTTTCCTTGCAGAGAAAGCAGGAAAGGTGATTGCTACCGACATATCCCCCGCAGCCGTGCAGTGTGCAAAAATAAATGCGGATTTAAATGATAGGAAGGAAAAAATTGAGGTGAGGCAGGGGAATTTATTCGAACCGGTTAAAGGCGAAAAATTTGATCTTATAGTTTTTAATCCGCCATATTTGCCCGGCAAGGCACGAAATTTACTTGAACAGGCCTGGTTTGACGAAAATCAAGAATTAATCTGTAAATTTTTCAAGCAGGCAGGGGAATTTATCAATCCCGGGGGCAGAATTGAGATCGCCTATTCGAATTTTGGCAACATATTTCAATTAGAGGAAATAATTGGTCATTTTGGGTTCAAGTTCGAAATAACTGCCGAGATGCGAACCCCGTTTGAAAAAATTTATCTCTACCAAATAATCGCTTAATAAACTTGAGTTAAAGCTTGTAAAGAAGCAGATAAACTATGGCCGCCGGTGTTATAAAATTAAATGGATTGAACAAATAATTTTTTTGTTTTAACAGAATTGTGTTATACTATATTTTAATTTATTGTTGGAAGAAAAATTTACATTGTCAGGCTGCAAGGTAAAACAACACCAACTATTTAACTTTCCGTTCGAACAGGAGGTCGGCGATGCATAAAGTTGATATCTACGATACAACATTGAGAGACGGCTCACAACGTGAAGGGGTTTCGCTTTCGGTAGCCGATAAGCTGAAAATTGCCGAGAAGCTCGATGAATTCGGGGTCAGCTATATTGAGGGGGGCTGGCCCGGATCAAACCCCAAAGACATCGAGTTTTTTAAAAAAGCCGCTTTGGTTAAATTTAAAAAAGCCCGGCTTTGCGCTTTTGGCAGCACCCGCAAGCCCGGTTCGCCGGTTGCTGATGATCCGAACATTAAAGCCATGGTCGAAACAGGTACAGATACAGTAACAATATTTGGCAAGAGCTGGGATTTTCATGTGTATGATGCTTTGAAAACCACGCTGGAAGAAAACCTTTCCATGATTAATGAAAGCATCAGTTATTTGAAATCGATTGGCCGGGAAGTAATATTTGATGCCGAACACTTTTTTGACGGCTACAAGGCCAATCCGGAGTACGCCTTAGCGACACTAGAAGCTGCTGCGGCAGGCAGAGCAGACGTGATTGTCCTTTGTGATACTAACGGCGGCTTGATGCCGTGGGAGCTTTCGGCAATATTAAGCGTGGTCAAAGACCGGGTAAAGGTTCCCCTGGGTATCCATACCCATAATGATGCCGGCATGGCCACGGCCAACTCACTGTTGGCGGTGCAGGAAGGGATCACCCAGGTTCACGGAACGATTAATGGTTACGGGGAGCGCTGCGGCAACGCCAATTTGTGTACCATTACCCCAAACTTACAGTTGAAAATGGGCCTGCAGGTCGTCTCTCCGGAACAGCTTAGGGGTTTGACCAAACTTTCCCGCTATGTTGCCGAACTGGTAAACATAGCACCTCCCGATCAACAGCCTTACGTCGGTTTTAATGCTTTTGCCCATAAAGGCGGTGTTCACATTGATGCTGTCAGTAAAAAACCGGCCACCTATGAACATACCGACCCCGAACAGGTCGGCAACCAGCGCCGGATACTGGTTTCCGAACTGGCCGGACGGAGCAGTATTACTTTTAAAACAAATGACCAGGCCTATCACCTGCTAAAAGACCAGCCGGAGACAGCATCAGTGCTACAGAAGATCAAGGAAATGGAGCATTACGGCTACCAGTTTGAAGGCGCTGAAGGTTCTTTTGAGTTATTGGTGTTAAAAATGATGAAGGTCTATCAGCCCCTTTTCAAACTCGAGGGTTTCAGGATGATCATCGAAAAGAGAGAAAACGGGCATATGTATTCTGAAGCCACGATCAAGGTGCGCGTCGGCGACGTGCAGGTGCATACCGCAGCGGAAGGAAATGGCCCGGTAAATGCCCTTGATAACGCTTTACGTAAAGCCCTGGAAGGTGTTTATCCCGCTTTGAAAAAGATTAAGCTGACCGACTTTAAAGTGCGGGTTATCGACGGGGTAGATGGCACCGGCGCCCAGGTCCGGGTGCTTATTGAATCGCGGGACGAGCATAAAACCTGGGGTACAGTCGGGGTTTCTCCCAACGTAATTGAAGCCAGTTGGATCGCTCTGGTCGATAGCCTGGAATACGGTTTGCTCTGTCGTAAATTGCCCGAATTCAAAGAAGCGAAAAATTTGCTGGAGCAGCTTAAGCAAGGACAGGCCTGATTCTGTTTTCTTCAACGAATTTAATGATAACTTTTGATTTTAATGATAGCTTCTAAAGATAATTTTATTCAATTGCAAGTGCCCGGTAATTTGTGGCGGCGATGCATTTAAGAGGGGTGCCAACTGGATGCAAAGAGTGGATCAGGATCATCTTGTTTACCTTAATGCCTTAAACTGTATATCATTTCTCGGCCCCAGGCGGATTACTGCTCTGATCGATTGCTTGAAAACGGCCAAAAAAGCCTGGGAAGCTCCTGTCGAAGATTTAAACAACATAGCCGATTTACAGGATTACACAGGCAAGCTCAGGCAAGAGCGGGCAAAAATTGATCCGCAGCTGCAATGGAAGCGACTAAACGAACTGGAAATCAGATGTGTTTCGGTCGACTGCACCGATTACCCGGTTTTGTTAAAACAATTAACGTGTCCGCCGCCGATTCTCTATTACCGGGGAGACATAAGCAGTGTTGATCAACCGGCTGTAGCTGTTGTCGGCAGCCGGCGTGCTACCTTTTATGGTAAAGAAGTGGCCCATCGCCTGGCCGTTGAAATGGCTCAGGCAGGAGTAAGTGTGGTTAGCGGGATGGCGCTTGGTATAGATACTGCCGCCCACCGGGGCGCTTTAGAAAACAGCGGTTATACTATTGCTGTTATGGGTTGCGGCCTTGACCATTGTTATCCGCCTCGCAACGCTGATCTAATGGAGCAAATTGTTTCCGGCGGAGCCGTTTTGAGTGAATTTCCGCTTGGCACAAAACCCCTTCCCAACCATTTTCCCCAGCGAAACCGCATTATCAGTGGATTGTCCCTCGGGACCGTGGTGGTGGAAGCTACGGCAAAAAGCGGGTCCCTGATTACCGCCGATTATGCCCTTGAACAAAACCGGGAAGTTTTCGCTGTTCCCGGCAATGTTGGCAGCCCGTACAGCCGGGGCTGCCACCGGTTAATCAAAGATGGCGCCCGTTTGGTTGAATCAGCGGCCGATATTCTAAGCGAAATCTTTGTCAACCCCTCTTCTGAGGAGCAGTTAACCATAGAAGATGCCTCCTCTTTAACGGAAGAAGAGAAATCTTTGCTCGGCCTGATACCATATCAGCCGATGCATATTGATGATATTATCCATGCCTGCGGCAGCAGCGCAGCCGGGGTGATTAGCGTTCTTCTATCGCTTGAGTTAAAAAGTTTTATCCGTCAAACACCGGGTAAATATTTTTGCCGAATTTGACAAGTATGATAAAATACCTTGCGGAGAGTTGATTGTCTGAACCCTTTTTCTGAACTGTAAGGAGAGTTAACTAAATATGAATCTGGTCATTGTCGAATCACCGACTAAAGCAAGGACTATTAAAAAA
>SLRT01000115.1 GCA_007130825.1 Syntrophomonadaceae bacterium
AGCATATATGAAATAGTTGATCTTCATGTGGGCATGGTTGGCCCGGCTATCGGCGCCCACATTGGTCCGGGAGCAGTGGGCCTGATGATCCAGCCGTCTTTCGATTCTCTTTTAAAATCTTAGAAACAGGTAAAACAGCAAAACCGTTTTCAATAAGGGATTAAATTTATATTTATGCATCAATAATTACTTAAATTAACAAGACGATCAGTATGTTTCACCGGGAATATCTTTGGATTGTTAAAGCTCATTTACGGAATTCCTGGTTTAAATAGACGCAATGTTGACACATGCTTAAATTTTGTATATACTGTGTTTAAAGATATTATTCCAAGAAAGGATGAGCGTTGTGGAAAGCGTATATAAAGTAGTTGAAATTATTGGCACCAGTGAGAAATCGTGGGAAGAAGCGGCCCGGGTAGCTGTAAAAACTGCTTCAAAAAGTCTCCGTGATCTGAGAGTTGCCGAAGTAGTGGAGATGGATATGAAACTCGAAGGTGGTGAAGTTGTCTTCAGGGTCAAGATGAATGTTTCATTTAAGTATCAAGAAGAATAATTTTTAAATGTAATTCGGATTGTGTTTTCATTATGCCGAAAACACGCGAAATATAAATTATTCCTTATTTACCTTAAACACTCAGGATCGGGCAACAGATTTGTTTATTCTGTTGCCTTTTTCGTTTAACAGGATTATACAGGGTAACACATAAAAACTTATGAATGTGAAACTGCGACATATAATTTTGACAAATTGTTCCCCACGGTTTAAACTAATCATGGTATCTCTATGATTAAAATAGGCTAAGTAATATTACTCAATATCTAAGGAGGTCGAAAACACTGCAACTATCAACGAAAGTGCGCTATGCGGCGCGGGCAATGATCGAGTTGACGATAAGTTATGACACAAAGCCAGTGCAGTTAAATGATATTGCCTGCAAGCAGGACATTTCAGTCAAGTATTTAGAGCAAATTATGGCCCCTTTGCGCGCCCAGGGGTATGTGCGTACACAAAAAGGGAGCCGCGGCGGTTACCATCTGGCAGTCGGGCCCGACACTATTACTTTATATGATATCGTAAAGAGCATTGAAGGCTCAATAGCGCCTGTAGACTGCGTTGATGATGATTCCTGTGAAAGAGCAGACCAGTGTGTGACCCGTTCAGTATGGACGCGGTTAAAAGAGGCTATGAAAAAAGAACTGCAAAGCCGCACCCTGGCAGATTTAGCCAAAGAACAGGAACGTTTAGATACCGGAAGCAATTAGCTAAAATATCCATGAACTGTACAGGCATAATCGGCAGCAGTACAGCCATGAGCCCAAGTTCTATCAATCCCCGAAATAATACTGATTTAGCTTTGATCGATTATTATATGCTTTTCCCGGCTGCAGTTAGGATCCCTCTAAGAAAGAAGGAGTTCGGCAATTTGAATTGAATTTGTTGCCGCGCCCTTGCGGATATTATCTGATACTACCCAGAGGTTAAGTCCATGCTTAACCGAGTAGTCGGGACGAATGCGGCCGGCGTAAACAGCGTCACTTCCACTGGCATCTAAAGGCATCGGATACTCCAACTGTTCAGGATTGTCTTTCACCAAAACTCCTGGTGACATTTCTAGTAACTGTCGGGCTTCGTCTGCTGTTATACTTTCTTCAAATTCAACATTCAGGGCAATTGAATGCGCATTTAGCACCGGCACCCTGACCGTGGTGGCCGTAATGGGCAAACCAGGCAAATCCATGATTTTCCTGCTTTCCTGGATCATTTTCACTTCTTCTTTACAGTAACCTTCATCAACAAATATATCGAGCTGAGGAACCATGTTAAATGCTATCTGGTAATTGCGCCGGGCTCCTTTTTGCGGAATATATTGCGCTGAGACCCGTTTACCGTCCAGATGATTGCGGCACTGCTCTTTCAGTTCATCAACCGCTTCTTTACCTGCTCCGGAAACAGCCTGGTAAGTTGCGGCAACTACCCGCTTTAAAGGAGCAGCCTTGTGCAGCGGTTGTAAAATTACCACCATCTGTATAGTTGAACAGTTGGGGTTAGCTATAATTCCTTTATGCTTTCCAGCTGCCTCAGGATTAACCTCAGGTACAACCAGGGGAACATCCTTTTCCATCCGGAAAGCATTACTGTTATCTATAACCACCGCGCCCCGTTTTGCCGCTTCCGGTCCAAACTCTTTGCTGATTGACTCGCCGGCGCTAAAAAAAGCATAATCAACTTCATCAAAAGATCGGGGGGTTATTTCTTCCACTTTATATTCTTTTCCTCCAACCTTTATTGTCTGGTCCACTGAACGTGATGAAGCCAGTAATTTTAGGCCATCAAACGGGAAATTGCGTTCGCCCAAAACTTCGGTCATTTTTTGACCGACCATTCCGGTTGCTCCCACCACTGCAACATTGACTTGTTTTGCCATACCGTTACCTCCAGGTGATACCAGTGTGTTCAAAGAATTTTAATCGTCATTTTATTTCTCCTGCGGATCAGTACATTCTGTACCGTTTTCAATAAGTTCGGTAATGACCGGTTTATAGCGCGGGTTATCCTTGGCTCGTTTATCCCAAATACGTATAAAGAAATAAATAACAGCCATTAAAGCAAAACCTGCGCCAACGGCAGTTAATTCCTGGTTACCGGTAAGCTCCAGGTAATCAGCCACGGCCAGCCATAAAAAAATACCGGCCATCAGGGCGCCCAGTGGAACCAGGTAAAGCATAAATGATACGAACAGCATACGCCGATCATCAGTTTCCAGAAGCACCCTTTGACCTTCATCAGCCTGAATCGGGTTCAGCGCCTCGATGACAATCTCCCGCTTGTTCGAACCGCTTAAAATACCGCAGCGGCCACAACTTTGACAGGTAAGATGGCGCTGCAGGCTGACAGCTGCTGTTTCTCCTTTGTTCTCATAAACCAGTCCATACTGCTCCATTTAGCCACGATGCCTCCTGAGTAAATATGCATCTTTACCGGTCCTTACGTACCTGAGACCGCTTAATCCACCTGCCTCTGCAGAAAACAGCGCTGGAAACCAAAATTACCCCAGGGCGCTAACCAGGGCAAAGGCCCTAACTTGAGCCAATTGTAACATTACGCTGCAGTTGAGTCCAGTTGGAAACCAGTTGGTGCTAACCATGCCGATAAAATTCGATAAACCTGATTCTCTCACATCTGCAGAATAAGGGACAATTAACCGTGCAAGGTTATGTCCCTTATTGTTTGTTTAATAAATATCCATGTCAACTAATTAGTTCATCAAGCAAATGCTTCCGGAATCGCTTTAAGGGTAGCGTAGTCGAAAACAGGGCCGTCTTTGCAAACATACATACCCCCGGCGTTACAACGGCCACACTTACCAATACCGCATTTCATCCTGTTTTCGAGCGTGGTATATATTTGATCATCTTCAAAACCCAGTTTTTTCAAGTTTTCCAGGACGAAACGGATCATGATCGGCGGACCGCAGGTAATTGCGATTGTGTTTTCCGGTGAGGGGTTCAAATCCAACAATACCTGGGGAACAAAACCAACGTTATGATCCCATTGTTCTTCTTCAATATCAATGGTCAGGTGACAGGAAAGCTCTTTGTCTTTGGCCATATCTTCGAATTCGTTTTTAAAACAGAGATCGCCCGATGTCCTGGCGCCGTAAATCATGGTCAAACCGGCGTAATTGTCATAATTAGCCTTGACATATTCCACGATCGGGCGCATCGGAGCCTGGCCGATTCCACCGCCAATGGTCAGAATTTGCTTGCCCTCCCATTCTTCGAGGGGAAAACTGTTGCCGTAAGGGCCCCGAACAGTCATCTTATCGCCTGTTTCGAGTTGATGTAAAGCCTGAGTCACTTTGCCCATCCGCATTACCGAAAAACGCAGGAAATCGCCTTCAGTCGGAGAACAGGAAATCGAGATCATGCTTTCACCGATACCGAGTACACCGATCATAGCGCACTGTCCCGGACGGTGACTCCAGTTTTTGCGTACCTCTTCGTCATCAAAGACCACTTTAAAGGTCTTGATCGCCCGTTCACCGCCGGTTTCAAACCAGGTATCCTCTACTGTTGCATTGTACGGAATGTAGGGGTTTTCGTTGGTTTTCATAGCGCCTCCTCTACCTGCTTTAAGATGTCAACAATGTCGATATTAACCGGGCAAAGGTTAATACAGCGACCACACCCGACGCAGGCTATGACATCGAACTTATCGACATAGTAATTGTATTTATGGTTGATCCGGTTTCTTGTTCGCTCCCGGCGTGAAGGCCTGGGATTATGACCCGAGGTATGCAGGGTATATTCAGCGAACATGCAGGAGTCCCAGCTTCGACAGCGCCTGGAATCGAAACCTTCGGTTTCGTCCTGAATATCGAAACAATGGCAGGTGGGACATAAAAAAGTGCAGGTTCCACAGCCTAAACAAGAAGCCGAAACACGCTGCCAGAGGGGATCTTCCCATAACCCGGGCAATCCGCCCGGTATGTCTTCAGTATTTACACTGCGCTTGATCTTCTGTTCCGATTCATTGATGATTTTTTCCTTTTGCTCAGCAACATCATCTTTAGCTTCTTCAAGCAGATCTTCGGTCTCAGCGAGTAGCGCCTGACCTTTTTCGGTAATTGCTTCAAGCAGGTAGTTTTCACCAAGGTCGATCATCACAAGATCCAAACCTTCCGTGGAAGCCGGCCCGCCTCCGACCGAAGTACAAAAACAATTCAATCCCGGTTCAGTACAGGCCAGCCCAACCAGGGTAACCAGTTCCCGGCGCTTGAGATAGTAAGGATCATCTTCGTCCCAGCTGAAAAGCTTATCCACTATGACCATCGCCCGCGCATCACAGGGGCGCACCCCAAGCAATACAGCTTCTTCTTCCAGTTTTGGTTCTTCAACTTTTTCTCCGTCCACCTGGAAACGGAATAAAGTCTCGGTCTGGGGAAACACCGCCTGCTTGGGCGGCACCCGTGTATTGCCATAATCAAGAGCAGGCACTTCACCTTCGGCCACCGGCGCAAAACGCATTCCATCACCGCCTGCTTGTGGAGCCCAAAGTTTTTTGCCAGTCAACCTTCCGACGAAATCAGGCCATTTTTCTTTATTCAACAGCATCGCTGACATATCACCCACCTCTAGAGTATGAAGTCCTCGGGATCATCAGGTTTATAACTGGCCTGGAACGGTTCAGCTTCAGGATCAAGGCCGGGTTCAAAACCGTATTTATCCCTAACTTCCCGGGCCAGTTTGCGATTTAGCTTGCCCAGGGGAATATTGGCCGGGCAAACACGCTCGCACTCACCGCACTCTATACAGCGCCCGGCCAGGTGAAAAGCCCGGGCAATATTAAAAGCTGTATTCTCGGAAAAGTTGACCGAACGGTTAACCCAGGTCGGGTTCAGACGATCGAGTATGCAATCCTGGCAGTAACAAAGCGGGCAAACATTGCGGCAGCTATAACAGCGCACGCAATTAGAAAATTGCTCCTCCCAGTATGCCTCGCGTTCGTCTACATCTTTGTTTTCAACTTCGTTAACACCTTCATCTTCCGCCGGTTCCCAGGTTTCAACCGGTTCACCGAGCATGATATCGCTGATCACCGGGTTTGGATAGCGGCAGAGCCGGCATTTTTCGGCCAGCAATTCATCTCTGGATACACTGGTTTCTTCACCGTCACGGATAACAATAAAGCCGTCATCTGTCCATTTAACTTCTGCCGGTTCTTCAGTTTCAGGATATTTTTCCGCCAGCAGCTCAGGATCGACCATTCCGGGACAGGGACAACCAATAACAACAACATTTTCACGATCGATTCCCTTTTCGACCAACAGTTGGGCCACTGCCCGGCTGTCACATCCTTTGACCATCAATGCTGTTTTACGATCATCGGGTTCCTCACCGCGCGGCAGGGGCAGTTTTTCCACCAGGGTCAAATAAGTAGCCAGGTTCGCGGTGCAGAGGGGCGAAAAGATCAACTCTGCAGCTCCGTCGGCATCTTCAATAAAACCTGGGGCGACCCGGTAACCATAAGTACCCTTTTTCCAGCCAATCAGGTATTTTACATCTTCACGGGCCGCTACCTCCGCAGCAGTTTCACGTAATTTTTCCAGATCCATCTTTAAAAACCCCTCCTACCAGTCGATCCGCCGGCGCCTAAAACCTTCAAACGGCCCGGCTTCACGCGCATCTTCGACGGTTTTTTCCACTACTTCTTTCCACTTGTGACCTTCGGAAGCAGATACCCAGCTCATATGAAACCGCCGCGGGTCAACCCCGATGAATTCCATCAGGTCTTTGAGCATGCCCAGGCGGCGCCGGGCATAATAATTACCTTCCATATAGTGGCAATCACCGGGATGGCACCCCGATACAAGGACGCCGTCTGCGCCCTGCTGCAGGGCATTCATTACATATAGCGGGTTGACCCGGCCGGTACACATCACCCGGATAACTTGAACATTTGACGGGTATTGCACCCTGCTGGTTCCCGCCAGGTCAGCTCCGGCATAGGAACACCAGTTACAAAGGAAAGCTACAATGTTAGGTTCATAATTATTGGCACTCATTTCATGGCCCCCAATGCCGCTATCTGCGGTAAAATCTGGCGATCGCGGAAAGATTTCGGTTGTATCGAGTCCGAGAGGCAGGCCGCTGAACATGAGCCGCACCCCTTGCAAAGAGCTTCATTGACCCTGGCCACTTCAACCTCGTGTCCAAACTGGTTAACGGTAACCATTTCAATGGCCGAATAAGGGCAAATCTCGA
Organism: Syntrophomonadaceae bacterium; assembly: GCA_007130825.1. Taxonomy (GTDB): domain Bacteria; phylum Bacillota; class Dethiobacteria; order DTU022; family DTU022; genus B1SED10-74M. The sequence continues at coordinate 6,769 of SLRT01000115.1, forward strand.
CACAAAAGCCGCAGCCCCGACAGGTTGTTTCGTTAACTTCAGCCACCTGGGCGTCTATTGTCACTTTACCCCGGGCCAGAGGAATCAAAGCCGAAGAAGCAGCGCCCTTGGCCTGAGCCACAGTATCGGGGATATCCTTTGGTCCCTGGCAGCAGCCGGCCAGAAACACACCATCAGTGGCGGTATCAACCGGACGCAGCTTTGGATGAGCTTCGAGAAAGAAACGGTCCGGTGATTGAGATAACCGGAGCAGATCCATCATTTTGCGCATATCCGCACGCGGCTCCAACCCCACTCCCAAAACAACCATATCGACCTCGTCTTCAAGCGGCGTAGAAGTGAGGGTATCCTCGGCTTTTACCACGAGCTTGTTGCCACGTTTAAAGATTTCAGAAGGGTTGCCCCGGATATAGCGGACATTTTCCCGTCGCACCCGGTCATAAAACTCTTCGTACCCTTTACCAAAAGCCCTTACATCCATGTAGTAAATCCTGATATTGGCATCAGGCAGTTTTTCCCTGATCAGGTGGGCCTGCTTGGCCGTATACATGCAGCAAACCCGGGAACAATATTCATTACCGACACTTTCATCGCGAGAACCGACGCACTTGATGAAGGCTACCTCTTTCGGTTCGATTTCTTCTTCACCGTTAGAAATAAGCACCTTGCCACCGGTCGGTCCCGAGGCGGAAACCAGTCGTTCCATCTCCATGCCGGTAATAACGTTGGGGTAATCATCATAGCCGTATTCCGGCTTGCGTGATGCATCGAAAGGATCGAATCCGGTGGCCACGATGATTGCTCCGACCTTAAATTCAACGAATTCGTCTTCCTGTTCGAAGTTGATTGCTCCGGCCCCGCACACTTCCTGGCATTTCGGGCTTTTCCCACATTTGCCCCGGCTTAAGTAAAGGCAGCTTTCGGGATCGATCGTATACTTGGCCGGAACTGCCTGGGGAAAAGGCAGATAAATCGCAGATCTTTTACCCATACCCTGGTCAAATTCACTGGGGAACCGGTCAGCCACCCGGCATTCCGAGGCGCAATCTCCACAGCCGGTACATTTATCAAAATCGACATAACGCGCTTTTTTGCGCACTTTAACATCAAAATTACCGATATATCCCCCGACTTCCTCTACTTCAGAGTAGCTCAACAACTCGATATTGGGATGGCTTGCACAGTCAACCATTTTCGGAGTAAGAATGCAGGCCGAACAGTCAAGAGTAGGAAAAGTCTTATCCAGCTGAGCCATACGCCCTCCCACTGAAGGGGTTTTTTCAACAAGGTAAGTTTTAAAGCCGGCATCGGCTATATCCAAAGCGGCCTGGATTCCGGCAATCCCGGCTCCGATAACCAGGGCAGCCGGTTCTGCATCAACTTCTTTCGATTCCAGCGCTTCAAGCAATCTTACCTTGGCCACCGAAGCCGTGATCAACTTTTTGGCTTTTTCAGTAGCCTCTCCAGTATCTTCGTGCACCCAGGAACATTGTTCCCGGATATTAGCCATCTCGAGAAAATAAGGATTTAGCCCCGCTTCCTGGATTGCTTTTCTAAAGGTCGGTTCGTGCATCCGCGGTGAACAGGAAGCGACAACTATCCTGTTTAGCCCCTGTTCCTTGATATCTTCCTTGATCAGGACCTGTCCGGGCTCGGAACACATATATGAATAGGTGCGCGCCACTTTTACATTCGGCAGTTTCTGCGCGTATTCTTCAACCGTCTCCACATCCACCGTCGAAGCGATGTTAATGCCGCAATGGCAGATATAGACACCTACTTTCGGTTTTGCAGTCATCTGGTTTTCATCCTCCCGCAAAGTTTAGCCCTTGTCTAGAATTAACCTTTGAGTTCTTTAAGTTTTTCTGTCAACGCGGGCACAACCTTGAACATGTCATCAACAATAGCATAATCAGCCACGGTAAAGATCGGAGCCTCGGGATCCTTGTTAACAGCTACAATGGTCTTTGCTCCTTTCATTCCGGCAAGGTGTTGGAAGGCTCCGGAGATACCCATAGCGATGTATAACTTGGGCTTGACCGTTTTCCCGGAAGTGCCTACCTGTCGATCATGGGGAATCCAGCCGGCATCCGTCGCCGCCCTTGATCCGGAAATGTCGGCCTTGATGGCCTGGGCCAGTTCCTCAATAACGGCCAGGTTTTTATCTTCTTTAAGGCCGCGGCCCACTGATACCAAAATATCGGACTGGGTAATATCGACATCTCCGATCTCGGCTTCGATGTACTCTACGAATTTTCGGTAAGAAATATCCTCCTTGAGGGGAGAGTCGATTTTTTCAACCTCACCGGCTGCAGCCGGTTCGGGCGCTTCGACCGCTCCTTCCCGGATCGTAACCAGGTAGGTATCAGCAGGCTTAAAGGCCACCGTGGCATTAACTTTACCCGAATAAATCTGGCGGGTCGCCTTCAATGTTTCACCTTCATAGTTAAGATCGATTGCTTCAGCTACCAGGGGCAGGTTCTTTTCCACGGCCAGGGCCGGCATAAAATCAACGCCCTGCGCGGTTTGCCCGGTCATCAGTACCGCCGGTTTCAGATCATCAAGCAATGCGGACAATACTTTCTGGTATTTATCAGCATTAAAGTCCGCAAAGAGGGGATCGTCGATTACAATTACTTTTACCCCGTATCCGCTCATTTTCTTCGCCATATCGTCAATACCGCTGCCGATCAACAATACCTTCGATTCGCCACCCATGCTTTCGGCAATTTTTGGGGCGATAGCCATCATTTCAAAGGAAATATCTCTTAACGCTCCCTGACGGTGTTCCGCCAATACTAAAACATCACCCATTATACTAAGCCTCCTTTGACCAGAATGGACGCCAGTTTTTCAGCTTTTTCATCAGTTTCACCTTCGATAAATTCGGCAGCGGATTCAACTTCGGGAATGTAAAGGTTTTCTACAAGCACCTGTGATGCATCACTGCCGACTTCGGTCGGGTCAATTCCAAGGTCATCCAGGCTGACAACATTCAGCTCTTTCTTCTGAGCCTGCCGGATACCGCGGATTGGAGCATAGCGAGGCTCATTGATCCCGGTCTGGATCGTTAAAACTGCCGGTAGTTCAAGTTCGACAACTTCCATCAGCCCGCCTTCCAACTCACGGTGAGCCTTGACTTTGCCGTCAAGCACTTCCACTTTCTTAACCATCGAAGCATGGTTGACACCGAGGTATTCAGCCAGGGCCACCCCGGTCGACATATGACCGTCATCATCAGCCCAGCAACCGGTAAATACCAGGTCAAATTCCTGTTCTTTGATCGCTCCGGCCAGCACCTTGGCCACCATCAGGGGATCGTGATCGGCAATCCTGTCATCTTCAACCCGGTTCGCTTTATCGCACCCCTTGGCCATGGCCATGCGGATCATTACTTCGGACTGTTTCGGCCCGATTGAAAGAACATCTACTTCGCCGCCCTTATCTTCCTTAATCAATACGGATTCTTCAACAGCATAATTGTCAGCGTCATTGATATCGAACGAAAACCTGCTGTCATCAACTGTCTTGCCGTCCGGATTGACCTTTACTTCAGCTTCGGAAGTATCGGGCACATACTTGATACAAACAATGCTTTTCATAGTTCTATCCACCTCCTGGCAATATTAAGACCTGTTTAGGCTTCTGTAAATTCTCCCAACAGCTCCATTATTTCAGCAACACGCATCTCTTCTTCATAACCGAGGGTTTTCATGGCATCTTCCAGGGTTAATACACAGAATGGACAGGCTGCGGCCACTATATCGGCTCCGAGTTCCTTGGCGTCCTTAATCCTGGTTTCTGCCAGCCGCTCTTTTTTCGACTCCGACTCCACCCACATTTTTCCTCCGCCACCTTCGCAGCAGAGGCTGCGCTCGCGACTGCGTTCAAACTCAAGCAGTTCCACACCGGGTATACTTTTCAGAACACGGCGCGGCTCATCAAATATACCGGACTGTTTACCGAGATAACAGGGATCATGGTAAACAATTTTTTTCGCCAGTTCCCCTTTCCAGGCCAGTTTGCCTTCCTGGATCAGCTCATCCATAAGCTGAGTATAATGAATAACCGGATTCTTAAGATCGGGGAAATGGGTGTTGTAAGTGGTGAAGCAGTGCGGCGAAAGGGTGACCATCCGGTCGGCTTTAAATTCGTTCAAATACTCGGTATTGTCTTCCACGGTCATTTCAAAAAGCCCTTCTTCGCCGAGGGTAAAGACTTCACTGCCACAACAACTCTCATCTTCAGGAAGAAAAGCGTAGTCAACGCCGGCCTTGTTTAAAAGCTTAACTAAATTTTTGGCGGTTACCTGCACACGGGGATCGTAAGCATTAGTGCAGCAGACAAAAAAAAGATTCTCGACATGGACGCCCGGTTCGGCAATTTTTACATCAAGACCTTCCATCCAGTCCTGACGGGTCGCCCTCGGTTTTTCCCAGGGGTTGCCTTCCAAAAGCACGCTTTGAAGGGCATCGCGAACCGTCGGTTCAACCTTGCCGCTTTCCACAATCATGGACCGCAGGCCAATCAAAACTTCCAAAGGTTTTAAACCTTTGGGGCAGCGAACAGCACAGGTATGACAGGCTGTGCAATCCCAGATTTCCGCCAGCCTGGCCAACTGACCAAGTTTATCTTCGTCGTAAGCATCGTTGACGAACTGGCGCACGTTCAGGTCGGCCCGGACAGTAACCGGGCAGCCGCCGGTACAGCGTCCGCATTGGATACAACCCAGTAGATCATATTTTTCGGTGAAAGTCTGGCTTTCAGTACTCATTATCATACCCCGCATCATAAAAAAATTATTTTACTGCGATATTCCCGGCCGGTAGTGCAAAGCTGCCGGCCGGATAATTAAATCAACAACCTTTTCAGCTCCACCTCCAGTACAAGCAGCCTTAAGCGGTTTATCTTTAAAAATAACACCACAAACAGACAATAGACAGACAATTTCGATAAAACTTGATAATATTGTAAGAATTCGACACATACCGTGTTATCTCCTGCCTGTTTTTCTAATTCTTAAATATTCCACATGAGCAGCTTTTGATCACATTTATAATCGTTATTTGCTTTAAAACGCGAGCATTAATACAGAGCAAACTAAAATAGTTTAATTTCACCGGCCGTTTCCCCGGTAATCCGGCCGACAAGGTGCCCGTCGGTTCCCCGTGCTTTTAACTCTTTTAGGTACAAATCCGCTTTTTCTTCAGGAAGAGCAACCAGCAGCCCGCCTGAAGTTTGGGGATCAGCTAAAACAATCAAGGCATCTTCTTTACCGTCGCCTCCTTCCCAACTGACATGCGGACGAACATATTCAAGGTTCCGATATGCCCCGCCCGGAATCATGCCCATAGAGACCATTTCTGCAACTCCCGGGTAAAGCGGAATCTTTTTATGTTCAATTTCGGCCCCGACTTCACTGGATAAAAGCATCTCGTACAGGTGACCTAAAAAGCTAAAACCGGTTACATCGGTGGCAGCGGATACCCCGATTTTAAGCATTGCCTCTGCGGCAGAAGCATTAAGAACTGCCATGCCTTTTATGGCCGGACCGGCATCCTCGACGGAGATCATCTCCCCCTTAACAGCAGTAGCAATGATCCCTGTTCCCACCGGTTTGGTCAGGACTAAAACGTCCCCGGGAGCGGCCCCGCTGCCGGTAACCAGGTGCTGCGGATTAACCAGTCCGGTAACGGCAAGTCCGTATTTAGGTTCAGGATCTTCGACGCTGTGACCGCCAAGCACCACCGCTTCGGCTTCAATCACCTTATCATAACCACCACGCAGGATTGACTCCATTATTTCCAGCGGATAACAGGAAGCGGGGAAACAGATAATGTTTAATGCAGTCAGCGGCCTGGCTCCCATGGCATATAGATCACTCATCGAATTTGCCGCTGCAATCTGGCCGAAAAGATAGGGATCATCGACAATAGGGGTAAAAAAGTCCACTGACTGGACCATAGCTTCTGTTTTCGAAATCCGATAAACACCGGCATCGGAAAAGTGCTGATCCCGGTTCAAGTAATTAGGATCATCAAGAACGGGTAATTGGCGCAAAACTTGCGCCAGGTCTTCGGGACCGATTTTCGCCGCTCAGCCGGCGCTTTGAGTCATCGTTGTCAGGCGTATTTCCTGTCGATCCATCTTTTTACCCCCTTTCTAAACCCGATCCAGTTTTAAAGCAACCCGGTGATCTTCGACTCGCCTGGTAAATTTTTGCTGGTCGAAATGCTCAAGTAAAGCCTGGGCATATTTGCGGGAAGTAGCCGCCAGATCCCGAAACTGGGCCAGTGTAAGGGTTTTATTAACGGCAAAATGGCGGCGCATCTTTTCAATCGCTTCCCGGTAAGCTTCATTATGGAAATACAGCTCCTCGTTGATCTTAACCAGGATCCCGCTGCTTTGCAGATAATTGAAAAACTCGTCCCGTCGGCCGGGATCTGCTCCCGCCTGTTCCAGGGCATCTTTCAACGAAGGGGGCTTAAACCAACCCGAGCGGTAAATTTCAGTTAAGCTGTCAAGCTGTTTCTTTTCTTTTCCCGAAGGCTCAGGCCTGAAGTGATAAAGGCTGACCAGGTCGCTGCGGACGGCAACTTTTTCCTGCTCCTGCAGTTGAACAAGCAGGGCATCATATTCATGCTGTCCGAAAGCGCGATGCAAATAACCGCGCAGGCGTGCCCGGGAGATTCCCGGTGATAACGGATAGCGCTGATGATAGTTTTCCAGCTCGGTTAATAGTTTTTTTTCAAAATCTTTTAATGTCGAAGATAAAATATAAGTGCTGCCCAGCTGATGGACCATATTGCGGCTGTGGAAGTCCGCAAGTATAGAATTGACTTTTTCCCGATCAAGGCGTGTTTCTTTAATCAAACGAGCGCTGTCTGCCGCAATTAATTCTTCAAGCTTGCGACGCAAAAAAGCAGCATCTCCGCCGGCAGTCGGAGCCTGTTTTAATTCTTCCAGCCGGGCGATAACGTCCTGACGAAAACGGCGGTGCCGGACCGGGTAGGGATCAAGAACCAGGCCTCCACCGATCGTGGTCATCGGCGAATAAGAACGAATAACGAAAGGATCCCCGCGTTCAGCAACCAGCGGCCGATCTAAACGACACTGCGCGAGGGCTTTTTCACCGGGTCTGAACTGCTCCCGGTCCAGCAGCAAAAGCCGGGCGACGCTGCGAACTGTGCCCAGGAAAAAGTGAACCGGATCCAGATTTTTTAAGCGGCGCGGAGCACCGGGTAACAGCTCCAGCGAGACATCGATCAGTGCAGTCTGGCGGTAGTATCCGGGGTTGCTGATCACACTGCCCCGCAGAATCTGATCTCTATCCAGCCCGGACAAGTTGAGGGCAACCCTGGAGCCTGCCCTGGCTTCTGCTACATCATTATCATGAACCTGAATATTACGGACCCGGGCTTCCAGACCCGGAGGAACAACAGAGACCGTTTCTCCAACCTGCACCGATCCCTGGACCAGGGTCCCGGTTACCACGGTACCAAAACCGGCAATAGTAAAAGAACGATCAATGGGCAGGCGCAAAGGACCGGAAGCGCTGCGAGGCTCTAAATCCTTCGTAAGCTCATCGATAAGCTCTTTTAACTCTTCGATACCCTGCCCGTTTATCGCTGAAACCGAATGTATCGGCGCAGATTGCAAAAAAGTCCCTTTCAATTCTTCTCTGATCTCATCTTTTACCAGCTCACGCCACTCGTCATCAGCCAGATCAATTTTAGTAATGACCACAATGCCGTTACGGATTCCGAGCAGCTGAAGAATATCGAGATGCTCCCTGGTCTGGGGCATAACTCCTTCCGAAGCATCGACAACAAGCATTACCAGATCCATCCCGGCCGCTCCGGCCAACATGTTATGAATAAAACGTTCATGACCCGGCACATCGACAACACCGGCAATCCTTCCACCGGGTAGCCTGAAAGGAGCAAAACCCAGGTCAATGGAAATTCCACGTTTTTTCTCTTCCTGCAAACGGTCGGTATCGACCCCGGTTAATGCAGAAATGAGAACTGTTTTCCCGTGGTCGACATGACCGGCCGTACCGATGATTAATTGTTCCAAGTTAATGTCTCTCCAAGGATCATCTAAATTTATTCCCGGTAAGCCCGGCGAATAGCCTCGACCAGGACTTCCTCCTCGTCTTCCCTGATCGTCCGGGGATCAAAAAGCAAGCTGTCCTGCTGCAAACGTAGGATCACAGGGGGATTACCCTGACGCAATTTTGCCACCAACTCCGGCGGGGAAAAGTTTCCTGCGGAAGGCCTGACAGCTACCAGGTAGGTAGGCAGTTCTGCAGTGGGGAAAGCGCCTCCTCCAACTTTGGAGACACCTTTGACCACTTCCACATTATCAGCGCCAAACAATCCTGATAAACTATCCGCCAGGCTGTTGGCGCGGCGGCGCAAGGTTTCAGGAACAGCAGTCAGTATGTTCCAAACCGGTATTTCCTTAACTGCCGTCTCCTCGTCAAGATACAGACGCAGGGTTGCCTCCAGAGCGGCAACAGTAAATTTATCAACGCGCAGCGCCCTGGCTAACTGGTTACCGCGGATCAGCGATACGAGATTTCTGCGGCCAACAATTATTCCGGCCTGCGGCCCGCCGAGCATCTTATCGCCGCTGAAGGTAACCAGGTCGGCTCCGGCAGCTATGCTGTCCTGAATTCGTGGTTCTGGAGGCAGGTTATATTTAGTCGGATCCAGAAAAACACCGCTGCCGAGATCTTCTATAACCAGCAGGTTTTTTTCACGGGCAAGGACAGCCAATTCGGCGGTGCTGACTTCAGCTGTGAAACCGACCATATGGTAGTTGCTGGTGTGTACTTTTAAAAAGGCAGCGGTATTTTCGTTAACCACAGCTTCATAATCGAACAAATAAGTTTTATTGGTGGTACCTACTTCTACCAGGCGGGTTCCACCGGCAGCCATGATCTCGGGTATACGAAAAGAGCCGCCAATTTCAACCAGCTGGCCCCGGGAAACAACGACCTCCCGGCCGCCGGCAAGCGTGTTTAAGGCAAGGAAAACAGCGGCCGCATTATTGTTAAGCACCACTGCCGCTTCTGCGCCGCTTAAATCACAAAGCAGTGTTTCCAGGTGTTCCTGGCGTGAACCGCGTTCACCGGTTTCCAATGAAAGCTCAAGATTATTATAGCTTCCCGCTACATCAGTCAAGGCTTCAACAGCAGTGGAAGCAAGCGGAACCCGGCCCAGGTTGGTATGAATAATCACCCCGCTGGCGTTAATCAAAGACTTGAGATTTGAGCCCGCTTTCTTTTCGGCAAGGTCTGCCGCTTCCTCAGCAAGGGCAGCAGGAGATAGATCAAGCCGATCGGTACAGGCCGGTGAATTATTCTGCAGGTAATAATCGTTGATTTTTTGACGATATGACCCGATAGTATCCTTAACCGCCTGCAGGACCAAACGGCGCGGCAAACGGCGCAGTTTTTCTTCAATCTGCGGTTCATGCAACAAGCGATCAACCGCCGGCAATTCCCTTAACAAAGATTGATAATCTGTCAATCTATTTTCTCTCCCGTTGAAAGCTTAATATCCGGTTTTTCCAGTGATCTCCCGGCTTTATGGTAACAATAAACCTGCTTACCGGATGACAAATAACTCAATGCCCACATCCATTATATCAATTTGCACCGCTGCTTGACAACTTAAGGCAAAAAGCAGATACGCTATAATATAACGGCTCCTACTCTTTAAGAGTGTAACCAAGCTTAAGATTAAGCGGTGCCGTTTTCAGGTAATTACCGGAACAAAATCCAAGCGGACGGAAGCGGTTAAAATCGATTTTTCCTTCGTCATCTAAAACCTCTTCCGAAACATAAGAAGAAACAACAGAACCGATAAAAACAGTATGGCTCTCCAGCTCAAGGGTGTGCTCAAGTTTGCATTCCATACTGATCGGACATTCCTCGATCATCGGGGCATACTTCCGGGTTCCCATTACTGCGGTCAGGTTGAAATGCGCAAACTTATCCACATTCCGGCCGCTTAAAGTGCCGCACCCATCTGCAATATGGACCTGGTTATCCCTTGGAATATTTACCGTAAATTCACCGGTATCCCGGATCATCTTGTAAGAGTGGCGGTTAGGGCGAACTGCAATCGAAACCATTGGCGGGGATGAGTTAACCACTCCGACCCAGGCCAGGGTTATAATATTATTGTCAGTACCGTTACCACAGGAAATCAATGCTGCCGGGGTAGGTCCCATCAACAACTGGCTGGATTGTTTGTTTTTGGCCATAATTAAACCTTCCTTCCCTATAATCCCTATAATTTAATCATTACTATTTTTTTCTTGAGTTAAGCACTGGTTGATAATCATGTGAGCCCTGCCAGTGCGCAATAAACTGCACGCCGCCATTACAAATTCTGTACTGCTTTAATGCCCGGCAAAGAATAGGGTCTATCGAATGATCAATGGCCTGTCCGGGCTTAACACTTTCGTTTCAGGAGGCAATAATATATGTTTCGCCTTCAACGGCCATTTCCACGGTGGGATAATATTTCTTTGCTTCAGTTGACGAAACATCCCGGTCGCGATCCGGATGATGATGAGTCAGCAAGAGCCTTTTAGCTTCTGCCGAGGCAGCAGCCGCGGCTGCCTGAGAGGCGCTGAGATGATTGGGCAAATTGTTCGATAAATCCTGTTCCTGGAAATTGGCTTCGCAAAGGAAAAGATCGGCGCCGGCTGCAAATGCTTCTAAACCGTTAAAATACTCGGTATCTCCGGAATAGACTAAAGTCCCCGAAGACGATTGAATGCGCAAAGCCAAACCGGGTACAGCATGAACCGTAGCTTTGGTTTGAATAGAAAACGGTCCGATTTGGATAGCCTGTTCAGCTTCAAGCGGCTCGACTGAATAAGCATTTTTATACATCAAGCGCTTATATTCTTCCTCCGGTTCCGCACAGGCATAAAGCTGAAGCGATTGGTTGCGTAACCCGCTGTTTAAAGCCAGAACCAACCCGTAACGCATGATCATGATGTCCGAAACATGATCCGGATGAAGATGGGAGAGCAAAACAGCATCCAGCTGCTGATAATCCATATGCTGTTGCAAACGGCTTAAAACACCGTTGCCGCAGTCAATTAATAGATTACAATCTCCTTCCCGGAGAAGGTAACCTGAACATGCTCCGCCGGCCGGAGGATAAGGTCCGTAGCAACCTAAGACAGTTAATTGCAGGCTAAGCACCTCCTGATTTGTGGCTTTTATTAAAATTTCCTTTAGTTGATCTACTTCATCTTAAGTTTATCATATCTGTTCAGCAATAGAAAATTCTTTGACCTGACCCCGGTTAATTTTATTCTGCAGGGCTTCTTTTACCTCGTCCTTGGCGCTGAAATAAAGCACCTGCCAGCCGGCAGCGCTGATTTCAGAAAGCATATCGAGCATGGTTCTTAGCCGTGTTCCATCCGCCTTTATAAAAGGATCATCAAGGATAAAAAAACCCTTTTCTCCTTCAAGCAATTCTTCACCAAGAGCTAATCTGATCGAAAAATAAAGTTGATCATAAGCTCCTCCCGAAAGCTGTGCAGCTTTAAGCCTGGTCCCGTCGGCGCATACAACTTTAATCATGTTATCAGCGCTTCCAAAATTAACTTCCCGGTAACGGCCTGCGGTTATTGTGCTAAAATGTCTACTTGCCGGTTTGGAAGCGCCAAAAAGGGCGGTTACTTTTTGCTCTTCTTCTGCGGTAATTTGACTGAACAGATCCAGGGCAATCAATGCACTTTTTCTTTTATCCTGCCATGTTTGAACCCATTGATTTATTTTTTTACGGGCCATATCCAAATCAACGCTGGTCTGGCAGGGTAAATAGCTTTCAACCTCATCCCGGAAAAGCTCATTTATCTCTTTTTCAAGATCCCGCAGCTCATCTCCGCGCTGTGCTAATTTTTCTTTTAATTCTGCGATATCCCTGTCCAGTTTTTCCAGCTCGCCATTAAGCTTTTCAACAGCATTTTGATCATAGTTTATCTCCTCTGCGGCGCTTGCATAGCGCTTTAAACTATCAACCCTGCTATTCCAGAAACTTACCATTTCCTCTTCAGAAGACAACTCATCTTTTCGTCCGAAGTGGCTGGCCAGAATACTTTTCTGCTTTTCAAGATCACTATTAAGATCCTGCCTTTTTGCAAGCAGCCTGCCATAGTGTTCAATGGTATCTGCCGGTACAGTACGGCTGATGCCGGAAATCCGGTTTGTTTCCTCCCGGATTTTTTTCTTTTTATCCGCAATTTCGTCTTTCAGGCGTTTTTCTTCTCTTTGAAGCCATTCCATTTCTTTTTCTTTATCTTTAACTGCATTATCGGCAAGTTCCCGGGAATTTTTTAAGCGGCCAATGGCAGAACGGATCGCTTGTATATTTTCGGCAGGCAGATCCAGCTTTTCTGCTTCGACACATACCTTTGCTTCAATTTCAGCCAGGCGTCCTTCCCGGCGTAAAAAACTAAACCGAAACAAGCCGTAAGCGGCAGTAACTAGTAACGAAGCCACGAGAAGTAAAAACAACCACCACTCGGGCCGAATAATCGCACCAGCCAGCGAAAGCAAAAATACCAGGGTAGATACAGAGATAACCCCCCTGATAAATAAATTATTTAGCAAAACTTCTTCTCCCTGCCTGGAAACAGCTTCTTGTTCATATTGATCAAGGGCAGGTTCAATTCTTTCAGAAACAAATTGCATGATTTGTTCAACCGCTTTATAGTCCTGTTGCTTATTGAGCAGTTTTTCGTGCACTGTCTCCAAAAGCTCCTTCTTTTCCTTTAATTCTTCCTCCAGGCGGTTTAAGTCGCCTTGTAAAAGCTGCAGATTTGACTCCGCGCGCTGCCAGGTTTCATAATCTTGCCGGTTGAATTTCTGCAAAGAAGCAATCTCGTCAAGAGCATTTTGCAGGTTGGTTAGAGCGGTTTTTCCTTTTTCATAAAGTTCCCTGTTATAAGCTGAGCTGTATTGTTCCAGTAAATTATTAACATCTTCTCTTCTCTCCTCATAGCGGGCCAGTTTTTCTTCAATCCGGCCAAACTCTTCTTGCTCAAGATCGGCCAGCAGTGATTCAATCCGCTCCAGCAAACCCATGGCTTTACTGTATTTATCTTTAAGCTTATGCGGAGCGGTATTTTGAAAATCGCCGCCGGGAGTTATCCTGCCAAGATCAAGTAGTTTTTCTCTGATTTTTTTAATTTCATCTATGCGCATACCGGTCAGGCGGTTGGTCATGCTGCGGTAAAAATTCCCTTCCCCGGCAATAGCCAGATCGCTGTCACGAATCAGGAATATATTCCTGAATTCAAGGGCGCTTAAATGAAAAAGGCCAGGGAAAGTCCCGGCCGCGGGCAGTTTAATTTCTTTTTGCTCCGCATTTTGTTCTATTCCATTTTCTTTCTGTCCCCTTTGTACCCCATCCCCAATAATCAGGTAGCCTTCAGGGATCTCATCAACCCTTTTAATTCCATCAATTTTATTTAACTCCCGGTCGCTAAACATCATCTTGAGCAAGGCATCAATAGTCAAAGTTTTACCTTCCTCGTTAGAAGCAAAAAAAAGATTGAACCAACCAGGATGCTTTTTCCCGCTGTCAGGCAAAGGCCCATAACGCG
>SLRT01000006.1 GCA_007130825.1 Syntrophomonadaceae bacterium
TAGTTGGATCATCCATCATTGCCGTGGAGCCAAGGCCCCTGCCGTGGAAAGCATTATGGGCGGTTATGATTATAGGGGTTCCTTTAATGCCTTTGCCATCCCTGCCGCCATAATATTTAGCCCACTTCCTGATCGCCTTGATGGCAGCCTCGTTCGCCTCGGTCCCACTGCTTTTGGGAAGAAACATATCCATCTGGGTAAATTCCTGCAGTTTAACCAGCCAGGGACCCAGGTAACTATGAGATATGGAACGGGGAATGGTGGCCATGCCGGCAATAAATTTATTGACATTTTCTGTAATGACAGGGTCTTTATGGCCAAACGGCACAGCGGAATAACAGGCAAGCCCATCAACAATTTCCAGTTCTTCTTCGCCATTTTCGGTTTCTTTCTGGATCTTCAACATATACGGTTTTGAACCGCCGCCCAGGACCACAACCCCGTGGAAAGGTTTGTAAATCCTGGCCCCGAGCGTGTCCAACGCTAGATTGTGTTCTTTGATTGTCCAGTCTTTAATTGGTTTTCCGTTTACTTCGTAAGCATCGATAATAGTGTTCATGGGCATCTCCTGACCATATATTTTTATGCCTAGACTGCTGAAGCAACAAACATTACTTCACATTTGCCAAGTAAACCCGCTTATATATACAATAGCATTCAAACCGGCGATATGTAATATGAATATTGTATAAAAATTACGGCTTTTTTTTATACTTCTTATACAACTGATTTAATTTTATGCCAGGCCGGCAAAGCGGTTAAATTCATCAACCACCTCCAGCAAGTCGGGGGGAAGCATGCCGCGGGTTTTTTCTTCTATCTTATAGGGGACTTCGCCAAAGTAAGCCTGAGCCATGCCCCCGCTCATGCAGGCGATAGTATCGCTGTCACCGCCGAGTGATACCGCCTTGCGGACTGCATCTTCAAAGTTCTCGGCTTCCAGGAAGGCGATGATCGCCTCGGGGACAGATCCCTGGCAGGTGACATCAAACTGGTAGTTGGGGCGGATCTGTTCCAGTGTCCGGTCCAGGTTATAGCCAAATTGTTCTGTAATATAGTTTTTTATTTTTCTTTTACTGTGATCATGCCTGGCCAGGTGGACAACCGCTGCAACCGCCTGGGCTCCTTTGATCCCTTCGGGATGGTTGTGCGTAACGGCGGCGCTCCGTTTTGCTTCTTCCAGGACTGACTGCAGGTCATTAAAAGCAAACCCCACCGGACTAACCCTCATGGCCGACCCGTTGCCAAAGCTGTAATACGGTTCTTCGTTTTCAGAGAAAGCCCACTGAAAAAAATTACCCCCGTAGCCGGCATCAGGATAACGGCGGGTATATTCTTTTAAAGTCCGAGTATAATCTTTTCCGTACATAATACAATCGGCCACGGCTACGGTAAGCACGGTGTCGTCTGTAAACCTCGAGGCCTGGTGAAACAGTTCAAAATCAGTGGTTTTAATACTGAAGTGTTCATAAACCGATCCGATAATATCTCCGGCAATGGCTCCGATCATTAAAAACTCACTCCTTGCTACAGCAAATGCCGGGAGGATTATTCTCCCGGCACTGCATTTATTTTAATGCTATTTAACTATAAACCAGTTTTCCCAAACTAAGAAGCCTGGGGCTGTTTTTTCGGTTCGCTGAAGGACGGCCGCTTCATGGCTTTGTCAATATAGGGTACGAAAGCATTCATAATCAGGATTGCGAAGGCCACCCCTTCGGTCGGCGAAAGGCCGAGCCTGAAGATTACCACCAGGACACCGATGCAGGCCCCGAAAATCAGCTTGCCCCGATCGGTAAACGGGCTGGTCACCCAGTCGGTAGCCATAAAGAAGGCGCCGATCATAATACCACCGGTAAAGAGGTGGTAGAGCGGATTCTGTCCGGCAATTAGGGTTAGAATCGCTATTGCAACCAGCATGGAGACCGGAACATGCCAGGTGATGTGCTTCCTGTAAAACAGGTAGGCTGCTCCAATCAGAAGGGCCAGCGGAGAAACTTCAGACAAAGCTCCTCCCGGGAAAGCCAGGAACAGCTGTCCCAACGGCGGCATTTCCAGCCCGGCATTAAGCATGGCTAATGGTGTAGCCTGGGTTACGACATCTACAGCCCCCATGTTTACAGCCAGGGGCGCAAACCAGTCATCCACATAGGCAAACAGCGGGGCCAGTAAGATCATGGCCACCCGGCCAAACAGGGCCGGGTTGAAACGGTTCCAGCCCAGTCCGCCCATTAACTCCTTGGCAATACCGACGGCGATAAAAGTAGCAATGGCCGCTTTCCACCACGGCGTGGTAGCCGTAAAGAGCAGGGCTACAAATAAGCCGGTCAGCAAAGCGCTCCAGTCATGAATGGCAGGCTTTTTCTTTTGCAGCTTCTTAAAAAGCAGCTCGGTAAGTACAGCTGTAACCAGGCAGACGCCGATTAGAAATGCTGCATAAGCATGATAAAAGTATATTGCCACCGCTGCAACCGGAATTAAGGCAACGAAGACATCGCGCATGGCGCTGGATACAGTTTCTTTGCCTTTAAGGTGCGGTGACGGCGATATGACTAGCTTTTGTGTATCACTCACCAGTTATCTCCTCCTTTTCCCCCAACGGGTTTATTTTCTACTGCGCTGTCTTTTTTGGATTTCCGGCTTGGCCCTCTGGACCCAGTGCACTATCGGCCGGGCAGCCGGGCAAACATAGCTGCAGATACCGCATTCGATGCAATCCATCAGGTCCCATTCTTCTGCAGCATCATACATTTTAGCTTCCGCGTAAATGCTAATCTGGTTGGGGTAAAGCATCATCGGACAATGCTCGACACACTTGTCACAGCGCACGCAATCACCATATTCCATCCATTCGCGGGTCATGTCCGGCGGAAGAACGATAACCCCGGTTGAGCTTTTAACAACCGGAACATCGAGGTGAGGCTGGGCCAGTCCCGTCATGGGACCACCGATAACCACTTTATGGTTTTCGAGATCTTCGACACCGCATTCTTCCAGGATATGACCGACCGGGGACCCGATCCTGACCACATAGTTGCCCGGTTTAGTAACCTTGGGCCCGCTGACAGTGATAACCCTTTCAATCAGCGGTTTACCGTAAATACAAGCTTCGTAGGAAGCTATCGTGGTACCTACATTCCTGACAATACAGCCCAGCTCGGCAGAACGGGCGCCTCTTGGCACATCCCGGCCGGTGGCAGCTTTGATCAAGTGCGACTTGAAACCCTGCGGGTATTTGACCGCCAGGGAGACAACTTCCATATCGTCACGATCTTTCACTAGTTCGTTAATGGCCTCAATAGCATCGGGTTTGTTAACTTCTATACCGATCAGAGTTCTTTTGGCCCCGATGCTGTTCATCATCAGCTTGGCACCTTTAATCAATTCATCGGCTTTTTCCATCATCAGACGATGGTCACAGGTCAGAAAAGGTTCGCATTCGGCCCCATTTAGCAGTAAAGTGTCGACCTTTTCATTGTATTTTACCTGAACATGGGTGGGCAAAGCAGCTCCGCCCATCCCGGTTAAGCCGCCTTCACGGACACATTTGCGGTATTCTTCGAGATCAATATTTTCCGGATCGCGAATCTGCTTCATCTCGAATTCCTGCGGTCCGTCATCGGCTTCAATGACGATACAGTCTTCTTCACCCCCGGTGGGAACTGTGCGCTTGCCGACCTCTTTCACGGTGCCGGATATGCTGGCATGGACCGGTGCACTGAACATTTCTTCAGAGTCGCCAATCTTCTGCCCTATTTCAACCTTGTCTCCTGCTTTAACCAGCGGCTCACACGGTGATCCCATGTGCTGAAGAAGGGGTACAATCACTTCTTTCGGAGGCGACAGCCTGGTAATCGGCTTGTCTTCCGTATAGCTTTTATAGTGGGGAATATGGGCCCCACCTTGAAACGTTTTAACATCCACCTGAGTTCACCTCCCGGTAATCTGAGTTATTTTTCACTACTTTTTCCCTGTTCAATTTCCCTGGTCTGGGAACGGTTGGCCCATAAGCCGAAGGCCACGGCCACCACAACAAGCAAGCGCAGAGGTTTAAAAATAGCATTCCAGATCCTGGTTTGAACCGGAACCTGGGGATCTGCCGGCAATCCGTATTTTTCCGGATTATCAGCAAGTACATAAAGCATCGCTGTTCCATCAACTTCGTCAATACCGTAGATATTGGCGCCGGCTTTTCCGGCTGCTTTTAGTTGATCTACCCTGTTCATCGCCTTTGCAATCAGTTCTCTGCGATCACCAAAGGTGATTGACCCGGTTGGGCATACCTGGGCGCAGGCCGGCTGCAAACCGTTTTCAAGACGATCGATGCAGAATGTGCACTTGCGAGCTTTATTGGTCAGACGGTCAAAGCCGATTACCTGGAAGGGACAGGCAGTCACACAATAGTTACAGCCAATGCATTTAACTTCATCAATATTCACCGTTCCTTCATCACTGCGGAAGATGGCTCCGGCCGGGCAAGCCTGCATGCAGGCAGCGTCGGTACAGTGCATACAGCCGAGCTTGGCCATGTACCAGTTTACCCTGCCGTCGTTTCCATCATGTTCTCTGAAAGCAACCCTGAGGTAAGTATCTGCAGAAAACCGCTTCGGGTTTTCATAGCTGCCATCAAAGACGGTCTGCTCTGCCGGAAGTTGGTTCCACTGTTTACAGGCAACCTGGCAACCCCGACATCCCATACATTTGTCGGTATCGATCAAACAGATTGATTGAGCCATTTATTCTGCCCTCCTTATATCGCACAAGAATGCCTTGTATTCTGGTATGGTCGTATTGGGGTCACCAACCGAGGGAGTCAGGTCATTGGCAACCGATCCCGTGCTCATACCCTTGAAGCCCCAGTGCCAGGGCATTCCAACAACATGTGTTTTCTCACCGTTAATCATCATCGGTTTAAACCGCTTGGTAACACAGGCTTTGGCTTCAATATGTCCCTGTTCACCGTTATTGGAAAGCCGTTTACTTTCGATAAGTACCGTGTCACCATTGCTGATCCCTTTTTCTTCAGCCAGCTCCTCACTGATCTCGATGAAAAGCTCCGGCATGGCTTCATTAAGCCAGGGAAGGTTCCTGGTTACGATACCGCTCTGATAATGTTCGACAATCCTGTAAGTGGTAATGATATAGGGATATCTTTCCCGTTCTTCATCGGTTTCCACGGTATGATCTTCATAGAAACGCTGGCTGGCCGGATTGTATACGGCATTGGGATAGAGCAGGTTATTAAACAGGCTGTCAGCGGGTTCATAATGGACCGGGAAGGGGCAATCTCTCAGGCCACCCACCTTATCAAAACCATTGGCAAACAACCTGCCTTTACCTTCGGGTATCATGATAAACGGATTTTCGGTGGACTGCTCCAAATCCCAGGTGCCCGGGATATCGGGAACGTCGTTGCCGACCCATCTTTCCTGGGTCTCATCCCACCATACTACCGGAACATCCGGGTTCCAGGGGTTGCCCTGTAAATCTGCCGAGGCACGGTTATAGACAATACGGCGGTTAAGCGGCCAGGCAAAGGACCAGCCCAGGTGTGAGCCGATGCCTTCTTTTTCCCTGACCCGGTTCTTGGTCGCCGGATTATCATAGTTGTTATAGTAGCCACTGTAAAGCCAGTTGCCGCAGGCAGTGGAACCGTCATCCTGCAGGCCGACAAAGTTGGTTACAAGCTCACCGGTTCTAGTATCGTAACCGTTGACATCTCTGCAGACCTTAACGATATCGATTTCCCCGTTTTCATTGTCGTAATCCCACTTCATCTGGGTAATCGGTTCAGGGACAGTTCCGCCTTCCGCTTCATAGAGACCTTTAAGCTTCTTGAACAGCTCATTGACAATCCAGAGATCGGATTTAGCGTCTCCAGGAGGCTCCTGGCACTGCCAGGTCCACTGAATCCAGCGCCCGCTGTTGGCTTTGCTTCCGTCACGTTCATAGCCCGCAGCGGCAGGCAGAATAAATATCTCAGTATCAATTTCTGCCGGGTTCATGCCCGGGGCTTGCCAGAAAGAGGCAGATTCGTTTTCGAACAGATCAACCGAAACAAACCACTTCAGGTTTTTCTGATAGCTGCGCTTATCACCGGCACTGGGCCCGGAAACCCCGGGGTTATCGGCCCAGCAGATCATGCCTTCGACTTCACCTTCACCCATGTATTTATACATGGCAATGTGGGAATGATCGAGCCCGTCCAGCTTGGGCAGCCACTGATAGCCAAATTCATTGGCAGGGGTAGCATTATCACCGTAGAAAGCCTTTAGCAGGCTGACCACATACTTGGGCCGGTTACTCCACCAGTTATCTTCCGGAGTGGTCGTTTCACGGTAATCCTGAAAAGTGGCCTGCGTTTGCTGCGGTGTTGGATGGTAACCCGGAATGATATGGTACAGCATGGCCATATCGGTTGCACCCTGCACGTTGGACTGCCCGCGCTGCGCATTCACTCCGCCGCCGGCGATACCCATGTTGCCGAGCAAGAGTTGAACAACAGCAATACCCCTCACATTCTGAGCACCGTGAGTAAACTGGGTAATGCCCATGGCGTAAAGAATATTCCCGGCTTTACCGGGTTCACCGGTGGTGCTAAAGAGTTCATAAGATTCTTCCAGTGCTTCCGGTTCAGCTCCGGTTACATTGCTTACATTATCAAGATTATACTTGCTGTAGTATCTTTTCATAATCTGCATTACGCAGTTGGGATCTTCCATTGTTTCGTCTTGTAGAATATTGCCATCTTCGTCTTTCTGGTAGGCCCAGGTTTCCTGGTCGTAGCTGGTAGCATTGCGGACCGGATCATCAAAAGCACCGGAGAACAAGCCGGTTTGCTCATCGAACTCGAAACCTTCATCAATCAAGTAAGTAGCATTGGTATAAGCTTCAACATATTCTTTGTGGTAAAGCTCGTTTTCAAGGATGTAATTGATTAATCCGCCCAGATAGGCACTGTTGGTGCCGGGACGAATTGGAACATATAGATCAGCTACCGCAGCAGTCCTCGATACCCTGGGATCAACTACAATTAGCTTTGCATTCTTGTTTTCCCGGGCTTTTTCGATCCACTTCATGGATATGGGATGATTTTCTGCGGTATTTCCGCCGATGTTCATAAATACATCTGAATGCTGGTAATCGTTCCAGTGGTTGGTCATGCAACCTCTTCCAAATGTGGCGCCGAGACCGGCGACCGTGGAAGAGTGTCAGAGACGGGCGCAGTGATCGACATTGATCACGCCCATGCTCCTGGCCATTTTGTGGAACAGATAGTTTTCTTCGTCGGTACAGAAAGCGCTACCAAGCCAGCAAATCGAGTTGGTGCGGTTAACCGTCACCTGCTGACCGTTAACAGTTTCTGTTTCGACCAGGGTCCGATCGCGGGTGTCTTTAATTCTTTTCGCGATCTCTTCCAGGGCCCAGTCCCAGTCCTTGGTTTCGTAACTGCTTGCTCCCGGTGCCCGGTAGAGCACATGGGTCAGGCGCTTTGGATTGGGTTTTGGATTACCTTTTTCATCATAAACATAAGATATGTTGTAATGAGCGCTACCCTTGCTGCAAAGGGTACCTTCATTGACGGGATGATCGGGATCACCATCTGCATTGACAATCACCCCGTCCCTAACATTACAAATAACCCCGCAACCTACTCCGCAAAAAGTACACACAGTATGGAGCTCTTTTGTGTACTTAATCCGCAGCGGTTCGCTGGGAGACGCAGAGGCCTTGCGCAGGCCAACACCGGTCAACGTAGCTGCAGCAGCTGTCGCACCGGCCAGTTTTAGAAAACTGCGCCGTGATAAATCCATAAGTAAATCCACCTCCTAGTCTTGTGCTTCAACTATCTCGTCTTTATTGACCCACTCCAGACCAGATCCCGGAGTGAAGCCTTCCCGCCTCGCCAGAAGATCATAATCCAACGAGGCCAGGTTGTGGATGACTAAAACTATATCACCATCCGCATGAAACTTGCGTACATCAATGATCTTGTAGTACTGGCAGCATTTCTGGCAGTAATTAACCCGGACTTTTTCGTTGTCTTCAACAGTAAAAAACCCGAGTTTCTCCATATCTGTGTTATCACAGTACGGACATTTAATGCGGGTATGAAGCCACTGTGTGCCGCAGGACCAGCACTCCAGCTGTTTGGCCCCGTCTTCTGACCTGAGCAGGCCGTAGTGTGGCTTTTCTCCGCATAACGGGCAATCCCCCCTTTCCCAAAGGTCTGTCCGCAAAACCTCGGATGTTGGCTGTAAATGCTGCCGGTAAAAAGAAAATAACAAAAATGAAAAAAGAAACGTGGCCAGATCCTCTTCCAGCTCCGTTTCTTTAATCAGCGAATCCCTTAAGTTGAAAATATCCTCCTTTTTCACTTCTTCCGGTGAATCAAGGAGGAATCGATCAAAATAATCATTGATTTCTTTTACGGTGGCTTTCAATTTCTGGTTAGTTTTAACGGCCGCTTCTCCAAAACTTTTGAGCAAACCTACCACATCTTTGGTGTGGAGGGATGGGTTAAGGGCTAGAGACCTTCTGTCGCGGATCGATTCTTCAGCTTCATCCTGATCATAGGCCGGCAACGGAGTTACGGGGTGCTCTTTGAAATATTCGTAAGCGGCGCTGCATATAGTACTGATAAAGGGTGAGGCATTACTAAAACCATCATACAATCGATTACAGCGGGTTATTTCTTCCTGGCATTTTTCATAGAGCAACTTATCCACTTAACAATACTCCTTATATTTGCTATTATTTGTATTTCAATGAATTGACAGGAAGTACAAATTAAAAACATTATTGTGAATAATTTAACTTGCCACATAAAAATAAAATCAAACCGCTAGACTTTTCATTGACAGTATCACATAACTTTAATTACATGTCAACATTTTCGAACACAATTTTTATTTATCATTAATCGATCCAGTTTAAGCGAGGCAGTAAAAATACAATCATAAAGGAAATATTATTCGTACTATTGCCGAAAAAACTAATTACAGTTATAATTATTTTAAAAAGACCAGTGCGCCTGTAGCTCAGGGGATAGAGCAACGGATTCCTAATCCGTGTGCCGCAGGTTCGATTCCTGCCAGGCGCACCATTACCAAAAGTAAAGAGGTCCGATAAATACTTTAAATAAAGGATTTATCGGACCTTCAATTATTACCATCAACCCTGATAATATCCTAGAACCCATTATAATAGTTTGTTTTATACTGCTTCCGCTCCCTCATTCGAAATAAACCAGCTGCTGCAGCCAACTGTAAGCTAATTCAGCTCAATACCATGATCCTGGGCTACTTGTTGCAGTGTCTGATTAAACTGTTCCAAATGCTGAGAAGCCTCGTCTAATTTCTGGTTGCCCTGTTCCATTGTACCTTCATCCTGTTCTTCCAGGGCCTCGGCCATGAGTCTAAATCCATCAAGATGGCTTTCCCAGCCTTGCACTAAATGGCCATGAGCCTGCTGGATTTCAGAGGTTTCCGGTGATATGCTCCTGAGATCGGCCAAAAGGCTTTCTGTCGCAGGCAGGATATTTTCCACGAGTTCGTTATGCAAGGCCTCATCGTCTGTATAGTCATCACCGGTTGCGCTTTGAAAACTATTAATAATATTAGCTTCTTGATCGATAATCGGCTCCATTCTCTGAAAGTAATTTTGCATATCCTGGACTACCGGATCTGCTACCGGTTCTTCTGCTGGTTGTTCGGCTGGTTGTTCGGCCGGTTCGTCAGCCGGGTCGTCGGGAAAACCGTTCTCTTGAGCCATCTGAACCATATTATCCAGCATGAACACCATTTCATAGTAGAGCGCTTCCTTTTCTTCCAGCAAATCTCTCTTCAAATAAAGATCCTCTGTTGCATCCAACTTTTCGGAAAGCTCCTCGATACGAGCTGAGGTTTCACCAACTTCGTTTTCTATTTCCTGCATTGTTGATTGATCTACTAAGTCCTCCAGTTGATCAAAATAATCCATGGCCTGATTTTCCAGTTCTGTTGTCTGGTGTTTTATTCCATCCACCACTCTGGTCAGATATTCTTCTTCATTATTTGTTTTTACCGCAAAATATTCCTGTATTTCACTTTCTGTATAACGACCGGAGAATTGATCAGACAATTCATTAAGAACATCACTCTCCGTTTTTTCTCCCCTTAAAACATTTTCTACCGCCACTTCCATAGCTTGCTGAAATTCCTGATCGGAACCCATGGTGTAATCCTCTTCTCCATCACAACCGGGAATAACAGCCAAAACCAAAACTGTTAGCAAAACTACTAACAAGAAACTTGTTTTTTTGAACATATTGCACCTCGCTTAATGTTTACTAGCTTTATATAGTACTACAGTTAAATTTCCTGTCAACTCACTGCTAGGCCCTGTCATTGTTTTTAGGAAGGCTGAAAGCCATTTTAACCCTATTTTTATACTCACACGAACAAATTGAATAACATGGTTGCTTGTCTATCTACCATTCCAGCTTGATCTATTTTATAATTAATCTATTCGGGAGGTGTTTTGTTGCGGGTGATAGCCGGTAAAGCCAAAGGTGTCAAACTGAAACCACCGAAAGGAATTGGGGTCAGGCCTACAGCTGACCGGGTTAAGGAAGCCCTGTTCAATATACTGGCCCCTCGCATTGACGGTGTTTACTTCCTGGATTTATATGCGGGCAGCGGAGCAATCGGAATTGAAGCTTTAAGCCGGGGGGCCCACTACTGCGTGTTTGTTGATTATAAGAAAGAAAATACTGCCTTGATCAGGGATAATTTGGATATAACCGGTTTGACAGAGAAAGCCCGGTTAATAACAGGCGATGCGGAACAAGCGGTAATCAAACTGGCCCGGGATAACTACAAGGCGGGCCTGGTTTATTTAGACCCGCCTTACGGTAAGACCAAAATTCAGCCGGTTGTTCTTAGCATTTTCAACCATCAAGTTGTTGATCAAGGCGGCCTGCTAATTATCGAGCATGATATTAAGGACCAGCAATGGATTGAAGAATTTACTAACATCAGGCAAAAAAGATATGGCAGCACCTGCTTGTCCTTGATTTCATCGCATCAATAACAGATAAAGATTACTTTAATTCGTCCAGCACTTCTTTCAGGGCGGCGAGAAAGCGTTTGTTTTGTTCGGGTGTCCCATAGGTAATCCTGGCAAAAGTCGGAAAATCAAATATATCACCGGTCCGCACGATCACCCCACGCCTGAGCAAGGCCTGAAAAGCTTCACGTGAATCAACTTTCAGGTCTACAAAACAGAAATTGGCTTCATCGGGAACCGGTTTAAGCCCCAGCTCGGCAAAACCTTCAGTTAACTGCTTGCGCGAATCATTAACCATTTTACGGCTGCGCTCTAAATGTTCATCATCTTCAATAGCGGCCCGGGCCGCGGCCTGGGCCATGGCATTGACATTAAAAGGACTGCGCACCCGGTTTAAATCAGCGATAACTTCCGCCGGGGCGATACCGTATCCGATACGCAGTCCGGCCAGTCCGTAGATCTTAGAAAATGTGCGCAGGGAGATTACCGGATAACCCTGTTCGATATATTCCAAGCCGGTGACATGATCAGGATCTTTTGCGTACTCAAAATAGGCCTGGTCCAAAACAAGCATAACTTTTTCCGGTAACTGTTTAATGAAATGATCCAGTTCTTTTTTGCGCACAATTGTTCCGGTAGGGTTATTGGGACTGCACAAAAACACAAACCTGGTTTTTCCGTTGACCGCATGCAAAACTGCATCGAGATCATATTGAAAATCAGTTGCCGTCAGAGGCACATGGCGTGGAACGCCGCCCATTATATGCATGGCGATATCATACTGTGAAAAGCTTGGGGCAACCATCACCGCCTCATCACCCGGGTTAACATAAGTCTTAGCCAAACAGGCAATGATTTCATCGGAGCCGTTTCCAAAAATAAGTTGTTCCGGCTGTACCTTTAATTTTGCCGCCAAATCCTCCTTAAGATAAAAACAGTTTCCGTCAGGATAAAAATGCATCTGGTCAAACTTTTCTTTCATAGCTTTAACTGCGAGCGGCGAAGGTCCGATGGGGTTTTCATTGGAAGCCATTTTAATGACCCCTTTTAACCCGAGCTCCCTTTCCACTTCTTCAACCGGTTTTCCGGGCTGATAGGGTTTAATTAACTGCAGGCAAGAACGCATGTCCGGTTTAGTCACGAAAAATTCCTCCTTATCATATTATTAATTAAAATTACATTATTATATTATTTATTAGCCATTACCCTTGTGTTATCCTTCAAGCTCTGTTATACTTTTAAAAATTAAAATACAAAAAGCTTTGAAGGGGAAAAAACTTTGGCCTGCTGTTCAGAGAAGGGTTTCCCAGTCTGAAAAAACCCCCGGCCGTCAAAGAAATAAGCCGCCCCGGAGCTGCCGGGCTGAAATTTACTTTGAGTAAGCCCTGCCGGTTGTAATACCGTTAATCCAAACAAGAGGCTCGAGATTATATTTTGAGCAACCGGAGTGGTACCGCGGGAACATGCCCGTCTCTTTTCTATAAAGAGACGGGCTTTCTACTTTTACAGCGGTTAATTACAAAAAAAGAGTTAAAAACAGGGAGGCAGATTTGATGGGCATCGAATGGAAAGATTATTTCGCCAGGCGGACCAAAAACATTACCGGATCACAAATAAGACATTTTTTTGCCCTCACCGAACGTCCGGATGTAATCTCTTTTGCCGGAGGATTTCCGGGAAATGATTATTTTCCCTTTGAGGACATTTCCAACTCTTTAGCCCACCTGGTCCGGGAAGACGGCCGGCAGGCTCTGCAATACAGCCCGACTGAAGGAAACTATGAACTGCGTAAATTTTTGGGCGAAAAAATGAGCAGGGACGGAAAATTATGTGGAGCTGACAACCTGATCATTACTGACGGTTCCCAGCAGGGGCTCGATTTACTGGGGCGGGTTTTAATTAATTCCGGTGATCCGGTTTTGGTCGAAGAACCAGCTTATATCGGCGGGATGAGTGCATTCAAGTCATACGGCGGAATCACGGTGGGCATCGATATGGACTGCGAAGGGCCCATACCGGCCAGTATGGAACAGACAATTAATAAATATTCCAAAGCCGGTAAGCAGCCAAAAGTTTTTTATACTGTCCCCAACTTTCAAAATCCGACAGGAATCACCACCAGTCTTAAACGCCGTTACGAAATCCTGGCTACCGTCTCCCGCTACAACCTTATTATTATCGAAGACAACCCTTACGGTGATCTCTGTTATGAAGAAGATACCCCCTTAAGCTATAAAGCGCTTGATCGTGAAGACCGGGTTCTTTATCTTGGTTCTTATTCCAAAGTGCTCATTCCCGGTATCCGTATCGGCTGGCTGGCCGGTCCCGGACCGTTGATCGAAAAAGTAACCATGGCCAAACAAACTGCCGACCTTTGTTCCAGTTCACTGGGCCAGCAGCTGGCCTGCCGGCTTTCCAGGGAAGGATACGTGGACAGGCATATTAGCCGACTCAGGAAAGCCTATCGCCAAAAAAGAGATGCCATGATCTGCTCCATGGAACAGCATTTTCCGGCCGGTGTCACTTTCACCAGGCCCGGAGGCGGATTTTTTATCTGGGTTAATTTCCCAGCCTATTATCCGTCGAGCAGCGAACTGCTTGATCTGGCGCTTCAACAAAATGTTGCCTTTGTGCATGGTGAAGGCTTTTCCAGTAACGGGGGTGGCAGGCATAGCGCCCGGTTTTCTTTCAGCCAACCCTGTATTGAAGATATTGTTTCCGGCATTAGAATCCTGGGCGATATTTTCTGGGAAGTGGAAGCAAATTGTTCTGTACGGGTAGCAGACCATTAAACATTTTTTGCAAGCTATGGTTTTTTAACTCATTCGTGTATAATGGACAGGAAAGCTGGTTTGATCAGGCAATCGAAAGCTGGTAAAAGGAGTGTCCGATGTCATCACTGGTGATAATCGACAGTGAATGTGCCAACCTGAACAGTATCTACAAGGCAGCCAGGAAAGTAGCTCTGGAGCCTGTTATTTCCGATAACCCGCATATTATCTCTTCTGCCCCGGCAATTATTTTTCCCGGCGTGGGTTCTTTTGCCCATGCAGCATCATTGCTCTCAAAAAAGAAACTGACAGAAGCATTGCTGGAAGCGATTGCTAGAGGAAAACCATTTTTGGGCATTTGCCTCGGCATGCAGCTGCTTTTCTCCAAAAGTGAGGAGACAAGTTTAAGCCGCCTCAATGAACCGAGCGAGGGTTTAAACGCTGTCCCCGGTGAGGTCAGGCGTTTCCCCGCAGGGTTGCCCATTCCTCATGTCGGCTGGAACAGGGTTGATCCGGTGTTTGAGCACCCGCTCTTTGCAGGAATAAATGACGGCGCTTACTTCTACTTCACCCATTCATACTATGCCCGGCCGGAACATAAAGATAACCTTCTCGGCTTAACCGAATACGGCTTTTCTTTTACTTCGGCGGTTATCAGCGGCAACCTGTACGGGGTGCAGTTTCATCCGGAAAAAAGCGGGCCGGCAGGCTTGCGCCTGCTCAGTAATTTTGGTAAGATTATAGCCGATCAACTGTAGCCAAAATTTTTTTCCTGGGAGATAATTTTATGCTGGCAAAAAGAATAATTCCCTGTCTGGACGTGCGTGACGGCCGGGTGGTCAAAGGTACCCGCTTTATTAATTTAAAAGACGCCGGAGACCCGGTGGAAAGAGCCGAATTTTACAATCGCGAGGGAGCCGATGAAATTGTCTTTCTGGATATCACCGCTTCTTTTGAAAAACGCCGGGCCATCGTGGAGGTTGTGGAAAAAACAGCAGATGCTGTTTTTATTCCCCTAACTGTCGGCGGAGGCATCGACACGGTCGAATTCATGCAAGAACTCCTGCAGTCAGGCGCGGACAAGGTTTCTTTAAATACAGCGATCTTAAAAAATCCCGGTCTGATTCAAGCCGGAGCGGAGAGATTCGGAAACCAGTGTATTGTAGTGGCCATAGATGCCCGGAGAGTGAACCAATCAGCACCGGCGGATAATTTGCAATGGGAAGTCTACAGCCACGGCGGCAGATATCCAACCGGACGCGATGCGATAGAGTGGGCAATCGAAGCAGAACGGCTGGGGGCCGGAGAAATCCTGCTCACTTCCATGGATGCCGATGGCACACTCGACGGTTACGATACCGCTTTGCTGGCTGCAATAACCGGTGCAGTCGGTATACCGGTTATCGCCTCCGGGGGAGCAGGCACACTGGAGCACCTTTATCAGGCCCTGACCGTGGGCAAAGCCCACGCTGTTTTAGCAGCTTCCATATTACATTACGGCACCTACAGTATCAAAGACATAAAGAATTATTTAGCCGCAAAAGGACTTCCGGTCAGGCCGATTAATAATTAAACGATCATGTTTATTTAAGGGGGTTTATTAATGAAAGAGCAGGGAACTTTCCGGGTAAAAAAAGGAATGGCCCAGATGCAAAAGGGCGGAGTAATTATGGATGTAACCACAGTAGAACAGGCCCAAATAGCTGAAAATGCAGGCGCTGTTGCTGTGATGGCTTTAGAAAGGGTTCCAGCTGATATCAGGGCAGCCGGAGGTGTGGCCCGGATGGCCGACCCGGTGATGATCGAAAAAATAATGGAGGCAGTGACCATCCCGGTGATGGCTAAAGTACGCATCGGGCATTTTTCCGAAGCCCAAATAATGGAAGTATTAGGCGTTGACTATATTGACGAAAGCGAAGTGCTTACCCCGGCCGACGAACAGTACCATATCAACAAACACCTTTTCAAAATTCCATTTGTCTGTGGAGCCAGGGATTTAGGTGAAGCCCTGCGGCGTATTTCTGAAGGAGCAGCCATGATCAGGACCAAGGGAGAACCGGGAACCGGTAACGTCGTGGAAGCAGTACGCCATATGCGCAAAGTCATGGATCAAATTCGCCAGGTCATCGGTAAAGCTGAGGACGAACTGGTGGTATTGGCCAAAGAAATGGGGGTATCGGTGGATCTTTTGCAGGAAGTAAAAAAAGAAAAACGTCTGCCTGTGGTTAACTTTGCTGCCGGGGGTATCGCTTCTCCGGCCGATGCGGCTTTAATGATGCAGCTTGGTTCTGACGGTGTTTTTGTCGGTTCCGGAATTTTTAAAGCAAAGAATCCTCAAAAAGTCGCCGAAGCGATCGTAAAGGCTACCATGAATTATAATGATCCAAAACTGCTTGCAGAAGTTTCCAAGGGTTTAGGGGAGGCAATGCCCGGCCTTGAAATGTCAACCCTCACCGAAGCCGACCGCATGCAGGAACGGGGAGCATAAGTAACGATGAAAATTGGTGTGCTTTCGATCCAGGGAGCTGTAACCGAGCATTTAAAGCACCTGGAATTATGCGGGGTTGAAGCAGTTGCAGTAAATAACGCAGAAAACCTGTCCGCTGTAAGCGGCCTGGTTATACCCGGGGGAGAAAGCACCACCATCGGAAAACTGATTGCAGTATCCGGGCTTAAAAACCCGATTAAGGAACGCGCTAAAAACGAAAGTCTTGCCGTTTTCGGAACCTGCGCCGGAATGGTTTTAATGGCCCGGGATATCACAGATGGCATAGATGGACAACCAAAACTGGAACTGATGGATATCCGGGTTAAAAGAAACGCTTTTGGCCGCCAGCGGGAAAGCTTTGAAACAGAATTAAAGTTTAACTTGTTTGATCAACCCCTGACCGGGGTATTTATCAGGTCGCCAATTGTTACGGAAGTCGGACCCGGTGTTAAAATCCTGGCAGCAATTCCGGAAGGAATCGTTGCCGCCCGCCAAAAAAACCTGCTGAGCACTTCCTTCCACCCGGAGTTAACCGGTGACATAAGAGTCCACCACTATTTTGTCGAGATGTGTAAGGGAATATAAAACCATTAATTACTGGCCGGTATAAAAAACAGATAAAATATTATCCCGTTCAGCGTTAAAATATTTACTATTCCCACTCGATCGTAGCGGGCGGTTTTGAGGTGATATCGTAAACCACCCGGGCGACAGCTGGTATTTCACCGGTAATACGCGCTGAAACTTTCTCCAGTAAATCATGGGGCAGACGAGCCCAGTCTGCTGTCATAGCGTCCTCGGAAACCACCGCTCTCAGTGCAATCACCGGACCGTAATGGCGATCGTCGCCCTTCACTCCGACCACGTTCACATCGGTTAGAACCGCAAAAAACTGCCATAACTCCCCGGACAATCCGGCGTTATTGATTTCTTGTCTGAAAATGGCATCGGCCTTCTGCAAAAGCATAAGCTTTTCAGCAGAAACTGCCCCGATAATGCGAACAGCCAGGCCCGGCCCGGGGAAAGGCTGTCTTTTTAAGATCGAAGCGGGCAAACCCAACTCCGATCCGACCAGGCGAACCTCGTCCTTGAACAACTCGCGCAGCGGTTCAACCAGTTCGAAACCCAGTTCTGCCGGTAAACCGCCCACATTATGATGGGATTTGATAACCGCCGAACCATAAGCCGAACCACTTTCAATCACATCCGGGTAAATTGTGCCCTGAGCCAGGTAAGCGATATCACCCATGGAAAGCGCATTTTCTTTAAAAACCGCTATAAATTCATTACCGATTATCCGTCTTTTTTCCTCCGGGTCGGTTACTCCGTTCAAACGGCGCAAAAATCTATTTTTAGCATCGATGTGGATAAACTGACCCTGCAATTTCTCACGGTACAGTTGTACGACCTCCTCCGCCTCATCAAGCCTGAGCAGGCCGTGGTCGACAAAGATAAAAACAGCTCTTTCTCCGACCGCTTTATCGAGCAAAAAAGCAACGACTGATGAATCGACTCCACCGCTGAGGGCACAGACTACTTTTTCTTTTCCTTTGACCATCTTCCGTATTTTTGCCACAGCATCTTCGATAAAACTGCGTGGAGTCCAGGTGCGGCTGCATTTACAGATTGCAAAGAGAAAGTTTTTTAAAACATCATTGCCGCCGGGGGTATGAAACACTTCAGGGTGAAATTGCAAACCATAGATCTTCCTCTGGTGGTCCCCAATAGCGGCCACAGTGTTATTTTCTGTGCGGGCCAGGACATTAAATCCCGGGGGAGGCTGTAAAACTTCGTCCTGGTGGCTCATCCACCCGCAGCAGTAGTTTTCTTCGCGAAAGGAAGAATTTTGAAAAAGAGGCTCAGGCTGATCAATAGTAAAGGTAGTGCGTCCGAATTCAGAGCGGCTGCCTTTTTTTACTTCGCCACCCAGATCTCCGGCCAGAAGATGCATACCGTAACAAATACCCAGGATCGGCACTCCTTTCTCGTAAACAGCCGGGTCACAGCGGGGAGCTTCTTGCTGATAAACACTTGCCGGGCTGCCGGAAAGGATTATACCCGCGGGATTATAATCCCGGATCTTTTCCCAGGGCGTATCGTAGGGTAAAAGTTCGCAGTAAACACCTGCTTCTCTCACTCTCCTGGCTATTAACATACTGTATTGTCCGCCAAAATCTAGAAGGATCACTTTTTCACGCAGGCTGCCCGAATCGTCCGCTAAAAAACGCTCCATATCAACTCACCTTCCCTCTCATTTGTCCAGGTTCAGGGTAAATACCGTTAAAACAGGCTGTGCACAATCTGCTTTGTCCCTTGCCGACAGCGTTGAATAAATCACCCAGCTCAGCAAAGGTTATCGAATCCGCCCCGATTGATTGCGCTAATTGGCATAAATTTGGTTCCATGGCCGCCAGATCGCCTGCTGCTGGGATGTCGATCCCGTAATAGCACGGGTAAATGTAGGGCGGTGAAGCGATGCAGAGGTGGACTTCGGCGGCACCGGCCCTTCGCAGTAAAGCTGCCAACACCCGGGCTGTAGTCCCCCGGACCAGGGAATCATCGACAACAGCCATTTTTTTTCCTCTGATCAGTTCTTTTACCGGGTTAAATTTCAAACGCACCGCCATTTCACGTTCGTTCTGGGTCGGTTCGATAAAAGTGCGCCCAAGATAGGGGTTGCGGTGCACGGCCCACTCCATGGGCAGGTTCAAGCTTTCCGCCAGGCCGATAGCAGCGCTTACACCTGAATCAGGTGAAGGGATAACCATGTCCAGCTCAGCATTAATTCTTCCGGCAAGCAACGAACCGACCTGCCTGCGAACTTCATAGACACTTTTATCACCAAGGATACTGTCGGGTCGCGAAAAATAAACATATTCAAAGATGCAAAGCGAAGGATCGGAATCGGGAATGGTCTTTAGTGCGTTCAACCCATCAGGACCGGCGGTTACAATTTCACCGGGTTCGACTTCTCTTACAAAAGAAGCGCCGACCATATCGAGAGCAGAGGTTTCCGAGGCAAAGATAAAAGCCTCATTCAACCTGCCAATCACAAGCGGACGAAAACCGTTGGGATCGCGAAAAGCAACCAGCTGATCTTCGTCTAAAATGACAGCTGAATAAGCGCCTTCGACAATGCTCATAGTCTTATGCACAGCATTGACCAGGCCCTGTCGTTTAAAACGAAACAGGTAACTTAAAAGAATTTCTGTATCGGAAGTAGTGTGAAATATTTGCCCATCATTGAGCAGCTTATTATGCAGGCGCCTGGTGTTGGTCAGGTTGCCATTGTGGGCCAGGGCAATCCCGGTTTGATCCACCGCACGGGCTACCAGCGGCTGAGCATTGGCCGCAAGGCTCGAACCGGTAGTCGAGTAGCGGACATGGCCAAGTATAGCGTCTGCTTCGATGGAACAAAGGCTGTCCCGGGGAAAAACATGTTCAACCAATCCCATCCCCTTGATATATTTTATCCCGCCTTTACTTTTAAAGGCCATCCCGGCGCTCTCCTGGCCCCGGTGTTGAAGAGCAAGCAAGCCCAGGTAGGTTATCAGTGCCGCATTTTCAGATCCATGGTAATTGTGAACTGCAAAAATACCGCACTTTTCCTGCGGCCGCCATTCAAACCTGGACTTTTTGAAAATATCTGTACCCGGACCAGTAATGTTAAACACAGTATCTGGTATTCAACAAATAAAAGCAGATATCCTGCTGTTGAATAATTAGCGCCTAAATTTTATCAGCCTCGAAACTCCTAATTAGGAACCCTTTCGATCTGGACATGCGGTGGCCGTGCAACATTTAGCACTACCTGCCGGGGCGGTGTAGCCCGCATGGTCGCGCAAGATTAATCTTTCCGGGCTATTTCCTGAAAATTGGCTATAATTATTATTTTATAAATACAGCTGTAAGTATTGACA
>SLRT01000075.1 GCA_007130825.1 Syntrophomonadaceae bacterium
TGGCTTAAAAAGCTTCAGTTTCCGGGTTAGTTGCTATGAAAAGTAAAGCAGAGAGGAGAAAGATTATGAAGCAATACTTAGACCTGATCCATCCCAAACCTTTAACCGACCTGGTCCAGTACCTGCAGGAGATGATTAAGGGTCGTCTCTGGCTTAAGGTATTGATCGGGATGCTCCTCGGACTGGCTGCCGGGGTTGTATTATCACCGCAAGTGGGCTTGGTGGATAAGGACACAGCTGAAATTGCCGGCAGCTGGCTGGCCATGCCCGGCTACCTGTTTCTTGGTTTGATCCAGATGATCGTTGTTCCGCTGATCCTTGCTTCTGTAATCCGCGGCCTGGCTTCCAGCGATGATATGGATCAGCTCAAAAAAGTTGGCCTCAGGTTGGTCATTTATTTTTTACTCACTACTTCGCTGGCGATCATGATCGGTTTAAGCGTAAGTTCATTTATCGGACCGGGCAATTATATCGATGCCGATTATGCTGAGGTTACAGTTGAGCCGGAAGATGTGGTCATCGATAATGACGAGGCCCCTGATAGCCCTGATGTTGAAACCATTCCGGATATTGTAGTCAGCCTGATTCCGGAAAATCCACTCGGGTCCATGGTTGAACGGGAAATGCTGCATGTGGTGCTGTTTGCGGTGATCATCGGCCTGGCCCTGGTATCGATGCCGCCGCGCCGCTCCCAGCCGATACTGGCTTTAATGGGTTCTCTCCAGGAAGTATGCATGACTGTTGTGCGCTGGGCCATGCACCTGGCGCCTTTGGCCGTGTTTGGCCTGCTGGCGCAAATCACGATTGAAATTGGGCTTGATGCCCTGCTCGGCATGTCTGTTTATGTGGGTACAGTGATCCTGGGGCTTTTGTTGATGATTGTTGCCTACCTCATAATTGGCGCGGTAGTTGCCAAAAACAACCCTATTCATTTCCTGGCAGCAGTAAGGGAAGTGCAGCTTTTGGCTTTTTCTACCTCCAGTTCAGCCGCGGTTATGCCGCTTTCGATGCAGACGGCTGAAGATAAGCTTGGTGTGCGTCCTTCTATAGCGCAGTTTTTAATTCCCCTGGGGGCAAGTATCAATATGGACGGCACCGCCCTTTACCAGGCGGCAGCCACTGTTTTTTTAGCCCAGGTTTTTAACATTGAGTTGGGACTGCCTGCTTTGCTCCTGATACTGGTTACTACGGTGGGCGCATCGATCGGTTCTCCGGCAACCCCCGGAGTAGGTATTGTGATTCTGGCAATGGTTTTAGACAGTGTCGGCATTCCCGCTTCAGGCATCGCCCTGATTATCGGGGTGGACCGGATCCTTGATATGAGCCGTACAGCTGTAAATGTGACCGGTGATTTGACTGCCTGCCTGGTCATGGATCGCTGGGTAGGCGGCGAAAAGACAGCCGATGAGGAGCGCCGCGAAGAGTTGGCAAGGCAGAAACAGCGCGTTATCGATGATGAGGATGTTATTTGTGATGATTTGTAAATATATTTTTCTGGTAGCAGGGCATGAGAGTACCTGCTGTGATTTAGCAAAGAAGCAAGAGGAGAAAGCTTTGCAGCGGATATATTTTATAGCGGGCGATGTTTTACAGGAAATGCTACAAGGTTAGTCGAAATTATAAACAGGCATGGGTCCAAACATCACGAGTATGAAAATGGATGGCGATGCAAAATATTGGATATGCAGCCGGCGGCTGGCTTAAGCCTGCTTGAAGAAAGGACAACTATGCTCAAAGCAGTTATATTTGATTTCGACGGGACGCTGGCCGATACCAGGTATATTTTGTATAAGGTCTATGACCGCCTTGCCCGAAAGCATAATTTAACGATTATTTCCCCTGATGAGTTAGAAGAAATGAGATCTATGCCCATACGGGATAGATTCAAAAAAGTGGGAGTGTCCTTATTAAAATTGCCTGTTCTTATCCGGGAAGTTTTACCGATTTATTCGGAATATATCGGGTCGGCTGAACCATTCCCGGATATTAAGGAACTAATTAAACATCTGAAAGAGCAGGAGTTTGTTTTAAGCATCATCTCTTCCAATACCGTGAAAAACATAAACAGCTTCTTAGCAGCCCATAATCTGCAATTTTTTGATCATATTCGCAGTACCTCTGGCTTATTTGCCAAGCACCGTGCTATTCGGCAAGCACTCGCAGATCTTGGAATCAAGAGTGATCAGGCTGTTTATGTCGGCGATGAACTGCGCGATATCACGGCCTGTAAAAAAGTTCCGATTAAGATTATTTCCGTCTCGTGGGGCTATGATCATCTTTCCCTGCTCCGGGAGGGGCAACCCGATTATATAGTCCACTATCCGGCAGAAATCAAGCGATTATTGCCCCAATTGTAAGTCTCTTAGTTTTTTTACCGGTTGCTGCCATTTCCGGGAAATATGCAGTTCATTTTGAAATTTTGAAAGGGTTTAATGAAATTGTATAGAAGATAATTAAATAATGAAAAATTTTCAGACGCAGACGGCGGATTGGACACCCGGGTTTGATTCTCAGTGAAATAATATATTTTTTAAGGAGACTGGATAATGATAAAAAAGATAGGGCCGGAACCTTACAAAATTAAAATGGTAGAGCCACTGAAACAAACCACCAAATCAGAGAGGAAAAAGCTAATTGCCAAGGCCGGATATAATATTTTCAACCTCTGCTCTGAAGATATTTATATTGATTTACTAACAGACAGCGGTACTTCAGCTATGAGCCAGTTCCAGTGGGCGGCTTTAATGCAGGGA
Organism: Syntrophomonadaceae bacterium; assembly: GCA_007130825.1. GTDB lineage: Bacteria > Bacillota > Dethiobacteria > DTU022 > DTU022 > B1SED10-74M. Next base: position 2,754 of record SLRT01000075.1, read on the forward strand.
GATGAAACTTATGCCGGTTCCCGCAGTTTTTTCCGCTTGAAGGAAACGGTAACCAGTATCACCGGCTATCCATATGTATTACCAACTCACCAGGGAAGAGGAGCAGAAAATATTTTAACAAAGATGCTGATTAAGCCGGGGACCTTTATTCCGGGCAATATGCATTTTGATAGCACAAGAGCACACCTGCAGCTTAAGGGCGGTTTTCCTTTGGATTTGGTCGTCGACCAGGGTTTAAAGCCGGAAGCAGACCATCCCTTTAAGGGCAATATAAACCTTGGCAAGCTGGAAAATGTGCTCAAGGAACACGGCAGAAAAAAGGTGCCTTTTGTTTTGATGACCGTAACATGCAACAGCAACGGCGGACAGCCGGTTTCCATGGAAAATATTCGCTCTGCTGCAGGGCTTTGCCGCCGTTATCAGGTTCCCCTCTTTTTTGACGCTGCTCGTTTTGCCGAGAATTGTTACTTTATCAAGGAGAGAGAACCCGGTTATAAAGAACGCGAATTAATTGATATAACCCGGGAGATGTTTTCATATGGTGACGGTTGTATGATGAGTTCCAAGAAAGACGGCCTGGTTAATATCGGCGGCTTTATGGCTTTTAAGGATGATTCTTTATATCAGCAAGCCTGCCAGTTATCTATTGTTTACGAAGGATTTCCTACTTACGGGGGTATGGCTGGAAGAGACCTGGAAGCCCTTTCTGTGGGCTTACAAGAAGTATTGGATGTTTCTTACCTTCGTTTTCGTATTGAACAGGTAGCGTACCTGGCTGACAGACTTCAGGAAGAAGGCGTGCCGATTGTTAAACCACCCGGTGGTCATGCCGTGTATATAGATGGTAAAAAATTCGCGCCGCACATTCCTCAAAGTCAGTTTCCGGCCCAGGTTTTAGTAGTTGAGCTTTATATCGAAGCGGGGATCAGGGCCATTGAATTGGGAACCAGCGCTTTTACCGAAAAAGATCCTGATACAGGCGAGCTGATATATCCTGAATTAGACCTGGTCCGCCTGGCTATTCCACGCCGGGTTTATACCAATACGCATATCGATGTGGTCGCCGAAAGCATCTTGGATATTTACAGGAACCGGGATCAACTCAGAGGCCTTAAAATAGTTTATGAAGCACAGGTTTTACGTCATTTTACCTGTCGTTTTGAATTCATGGAGTAGTTTCAGTAATAAAATTTTTAAAGAGAAGCTTTTATGTGGCGATGATGAAGATCTTCGAAGCCGTAGTAGTAGAAATATGTCTTTTCAGCAGGGGGATGCTTTTGATGAAGAAACATAAAACAAAAGCCTGGCATAACGATCCAACCTGCGCCGAAATTAGGCCAAATTAGTTGAGATTGCAGTCAACACAGTGATTGCCGAACGCGGACGAGATCATTAACAACCTGAACAACGATGAATAAATGGGTAACTCTAAAGAGTCATCCATTTTTATTCAGAGGCCGCTATAAATCGTTTCAACATAAACAAGAAGAGATCAGGAGTTTGATTAGCTAATAAATAGGCGGGAGGGTTTAAAATGCGTAAAGTAATTATTACCGCTGCGGTTGTCGGTTCTCGTCCTACCAAAGAAATGAATCCTGCAGTGCCTTATACCCCGAAGGAAATTGCAGAAAGCGCTGTTGAAAGTTATAAAGCGGGAGCTTCTATCGTTCACATCCATGTTAGAGATCCTAAAACTGGTGCATCTGAATTTAATCTTGAATATTTTAAAGAAGTTAAGGATAGGATTCAAGACAAGTGTTCAGTTCTTGTAAACTTGTCAACCAGTGGGCAATTTGATCAGATTATGAAAGTAGGAGAGGAGGCAATAGAATACCGTTTGCAGCCGGTAACTTTGAAACCTGATTTATGTTCACTTGATTTAGGATCTTTGAACTTTCAAGACAGGGTATTTTCTAATCCGCCCCAGTTCGGCAGGGCGGGTGCAAAAATAATGCGTAATTACGGTGTTAAACCGGAAGTCGAAGTATTTGATGTTGGTCATGTTTATCAAGCCTTAGACTTTATATCGGAAGGTTTATTCGAAGCTCCTCCATATCTTCAATTTTGTTTGGGGGCAAAGTGGGGGCTTGGAGCAACACCGGAAGATCTTATGTTTGCAGTAAAAAAAATACCTGATCATGTTGTCTGGTCGGCTTTCGGCACAGGAAAAGGACAATTGCCTGTAATGACGATGTCTGTTCTGCTCGGTGGCCATATAAGAGTTGGATTTGAAGATAATATCTATTTAATGAAGGGAGTGCTTGCAAAAAGCAACGCCCAGTTCGTAGAGATGGCAGTAAACTTAATACAGAAACTAAATCATGAAGCAGCATCCCCTGAAGATGCCCGGCAGATATTGAATATTTGATAAAATGTCTTGCGTAATAAAATTAGGGGTGATATAATCCACTTAAGCAAAAATTTATTTAATTAAGGAATATTAAATAACGATGCCTTGGAAAATAGCAAGATAGTGAAAGTATTCAGGACCCTGGGCGATGATACCCGTTTTCAAATAATCAGGCTTCTTCTTGGAAGTGATCTGTGCGTGGGGGCGCTGTCCCGCATCTTGAAAATTTCCAAGCCCTCCGTTTCGCAGCATTTGAAAATACTGAGGGAAGCCGGTTTGGTTAAGGGTGGAAAACGCGGCTACTGGACCCATTATGAAGTTGAGAGAAAACTGCTCCGGGAAGCTACCATTTAAAAAGGGTTAAAAATTAGTGATTGTTTATAAGCGTAATTAAACAAATAAGAGGTTCGAGTATGATTTAAGTCTATAATTTGTTTTACGCATATTTTTCGTGGCCGGATTTTCAATCAGCAGTGTGAATATATATTTTTACCAGTATAGGGTGCCCGTGGTGAGAGGTAAGATCGTATACTTTATCATGAAGGGATAGTTGTTCACCTGTAAGGGGTGAAACAAACAAACGGATGTGTTCTCTGAGTTTTTCATCATGGTAGACGATAAATGTTTTGTTTTTAATCTCATATTCGATCGAACCGTCAAGTTCGGGCAGGCCGGGGCCAAAGGAATCGAATTCTGTTGTTAAAGGCTTGATCATTCCAGTTTCGGTAATTTTAAACGTACCTTCGACTCTCTGCCTGCTGACTGAGTGGACATAGGAGAGGTTAAAAATATCATCTTTTTCTACCGGTAAAGTATAGATGGTTTGATCGAGACGGGGCGCTTTTATGATCATCTGCCATGAATCCTCCAGTGATTTTATATAGAAAAAA
>SLRT01000084.1 GCA_007130825.1 Syntrophomonadaceae bacterium
AAAGCGACCAACATTTTACCCTGGAGGTCAATTATAGACATCGGTAATTTTGTAAGGCCGTAGAATTCATCCATCAAGGACTGGCACTCTTTAACATTAATGATATCTTCAAGTTCAAACTTTTCGCTATCCTGCTGAAAGTGTCCCGGACTTTCGTGTTCTTGCATATCGCGAAAGATGATAGCGATAGATTCAGGATCATCTTTAATAGCAGTTATATCGTACCATTGGCCGAGTGGTTCTATAAAATGTTTAAGGCAAATGTTTTTACCCGGGGTCTCTTCTTCTTGGTATACATTGAGCCAATCAAAAATTGAAACTGCAAAATCCGGCAATATGTCAGCAGCTTTTTTGCCTATAATATTCTGCCCTGAAAGCCCGAACATTTTTTCAAAGGCAGCGTTTACCTTAAGGATCATATAATCAACTATATTGCTGTTATCATCGGTAAAAACCTGGCAGAGGGCGAAGGCTTGAGGCAGATTCTCGATATGCATGTATTGTTTGTCTTGGCCGGACATCGTTAAAAGTCACCCCAGAAAAATAATCTCGAAAACTTTAAATTAAAAAACTCAGGCATCATTTGCCCCAGGGGGTTTTTTACTGCAAAACCGTTTGCCCTGACTGATGCTGTTTAATAAAGTGGCAGCATATTGACCGGATTATATCAAAAAGCTTGGTAAAACAGTGGCGTACTCTCGCCGTCTTTCCTTATGGGGTAACACTTCTTAGAGGTTTGCCGGGGGTGCATCGACGGCAGGCCGATTGGACGGCCTGACCTGCTACCACCGCTTTTGCTTTTCGGAGCATGTTTTTGTAAAAGCAAAAATAATGATCAGATTCCTTATTAATTGCAAGAATAACATTATTTTAAAAACTATGCAATAATATTTTTATGTTTATTAAATTACAAATATCTTGAAGCGGCTTCTTTGGTCTGGGAAAGCGTTTTTTCGGATATAATAGTTAATTAGAGCCGAGATGAGCGATATTTTTTAAACCACCTCAATTTCAAGGTAATATTACCCTTGCTGATTCTTCCTGTTAATGATATCTTTATGGGCGTACAAATTGTTCCCGCCTGTGATAATCGGTTTTCCTGTTTGAATCATATACGAGTTTTATCAAGTTTTGCTTTTATACCAGCAGATAGGAGAATATGTTGAAAATAAGAAAAGCAATCGGTCCAGATTTAAATAACCTGCTGGAGGTCGAAAGATTGGCCTTTGGAAATGTTGAAGGTCCGCAAATTGTGGAGCTTGTACAGGGGCTTTTAATTGACCCGACCGCAGCGCCGATACTGTCCCTTATAGCTGAACATCACGATCGGGTTATAGGCCATATCCTATTTACGAAAGCGCGGATCGCTTTAAATGAGCAAATACCGGCTGCTATCCTGGCTCCGCTTGCAGTTGTTCCTGATGCCCAGGGCCAGGGTGTCGGCGGTCAGCTTATTAGAGAAGGTTTGCGGTTATTGTCCGAAGCAGGGGTTAAGCTGGTTTTTCTTCTCGGGCATCCTGATTACTATCCGCGTTATGGATTTAAGACAGCAGGCCTGCTTGGATTTGAGCCGCCCTATCGAATTCCAGATGAACATGCCAATGCATGGATGGTGCAAGAACTCGGTCCCGGTTTTCTCGGCAGCATAAACGGCAAAGTTTTATGTGCCGATGCGCTTAATCAGCCCGAGTATTGGTGTGAATAAGTAATCAGAAGTAAAGGGGTGAAGTGCGAGTTGTTCAATTGTGAGCCTGCCCGGCTTCTTTTTCGGCTCTTCGGGATAATAATGAACAGCCACCCAATTTGAACCTTCTTTGCTGCAACAGATTGGCCTATTTATCTGGCAACCTTATATAGACGTTATAATGGTTGTAGTACAGTTTTTAATCCATCAAATAATTACCTGGGCAATATTTCTCTTTTTCGTGAAAGTAGTCATTTAAAGCAAATAGCTTTGAAGGGTTTAAATGAATGTGTTGCTGTCTATGTTTGTTGTGAGATTTTAAACAAACCTGATCTGAAGGAACAGATCTTTTTACACTTATTTCTGAGCACTGTTTAGCGGAGGCTTTCTACGGCTCGCCTGGCCCAGTCGGAATCTTTATAAATAGCTCTTCCAACTCCGATCAGGTCTGCTTTACCCTCAGCGATCAGTTTTTCAGCAGACCGGGCTTCGGTAATTCCCCCGGTAAGGATGACCGGGATCGAAACTACTTCTTTAAGGGCTTCAGTGAGTGGGGCAAAAAAACCCTGGCCGGTAAGACCGGGGACAATATATCCTGAAAAACCTCCGGATACATCAAGGATCATCACTCCGTCTTTTTCCAATCTCTGGGCGGCAATTTTGCTGTCTTCGACAGTAGTCCCGCCTTCTGCGAAATCAGATGCCCCTAACCGTAGCAAAATGGGGTAATTTTCTCCCACACTTTCACGCACAGCTTTAATAACCCGGCGATGTATCCTGATGCGTTTATCCACATCTCCACCGTATGCATCTTTGCGCTTGTTCGTTAAAAGCGAATAAAATTGATTAAGCAAAAAACCGTGGGCCGAATGGAGTTCTACCCCGTCAAACCCGGCTTCTTTAACTCTCCTGGCGGCTGCAGCAAAGCCTGTAATAATATTATCGATCTCTGAGCCGGTTAGTTCGCACGGCGTGGTTTTTTTGCGGAGGTTAATCACAGCTGAAGGGCCAACCGGGTTAGTTCCGGTTATCTCTTTTGTGGTGGCGCTTCCGGCATGATTGATCTGCATCACTGCCTTGGAGCCGTTTGCGTGAATAACTTCAGAAAGCTTTTGCAGGCCTTCAATTACACTGTCGTCTGCAACTGAGAGCTGCCTGTGACTGGATTTGCCTTCCGGCCTGATATAACTGTGTTCAATGATAACCAGCCCGATATATCCTCCTTTAGATTTTTCTTTATAGTATTCAAGAAGTTCCGTGGTTACCTTGCCATCGCTATCAGATTTTTCTGTAGCCATCGGCGGCATCACCAGGCGGTTTTTCAGTGTTAATTGACCTGTTTGCAATGGTTCAAGCAAATATGCCATCAAAAATGCTCCTTTTAGCTGCTTTTGCCTGTTTTATTTTACCCGGTCCTGCTGATTTTCTTTTATCCGGATAAACTCTTAAGTGGGTTTGTTATAATTATACAGCAACTTATTTTCATTGCAAATTTTGCCTTAATAACAGCCTGGTCCAATAAAACGCGAAAATTTAACCTAAAAAAAGAACTGCTGTCATTTGTTTGCCTTCAAGAGAAATACTGCTCAAGGGACACCACTGGTGCTTGATGATAAAAGAGGCTCTTCTATGATATATTTTAATGGGATTTTCTTTACGCAAAGCACCTGGCTGCTTCCAGGGTAGCTGGACGCCGGCAGGATGACAGATTCACCGCAGGTTAATCAGTTTAAGCAGTTGAAGAAGGGGCATCTAAAACATGGAAGCAAAAAGTATTACTCCCGTGCAGGCAGGAGAAAGAATCAACGAAATTGATATTATTCGTGGAGTGGCCCTGTTGGGCATATTAATAGTCAATATGTCTTTTTATAAGTACCATGTATATATGGAAAGAATTCCAACAAAATATTCCGAGGGTATCGAACAGCTCAGCGCCTGGTTTATCCAGCTCTTTTTTACCGGAAATTTTTATGCTGTCTTTTCTTTCTTGTTCGGACTGGGCTTTTTTATTTTTATGGATCGGACCCTGCAAAAAGGCCTTGAACTTATGCCCCTTTATTCCCGCCGGCTTAAAGCATTAATGGCTTTTGGTATTTTACATTTAGTCTTATTTTGGTCCGGGGATATCCTACTTACCTATTCCATAACAGGTTTCATTTTACTGGCTTTTCGTCGTAAATCATTACAGGCGATAAAAAAATGGATCTACGGACTTTTTATCACCGCTTGCGTTTTTAATATTATCGCTTCTTTATTAAAAGGAGCTGCAAAAGTAATTGCTATCGAAGAATACCGGGCAATCATGGAGGAAATGATCAGTACTGCTATTTTCATGTACACAGAAGCCGGCTTTTTTGAACTGGTTGCCTACAGGCTTATAAACGAAATCCCTTATGTTATCTTTTCTACCCTGTTATGGATTCCCCAGGTGCTTGCGTTTTTTTTATGCGGTTTGTATGCCGGCAAGTTAGGCCTCTTCAAAAACATACCTGCGCATATATCACTTTTCAAGAAGCTTCGTTCATGGGGGTTTCTGATTGGGGGCTTTTTCCTGCTTTTACTTGTTCTCTTCGGCAGCGGCGCACTGCCGGTTCACCCCCTGCTAAGAATTTCTTTGTTTTCCGTTATGAACTATATTGCCTCTATATTTATATTCCCGGCTTATGTTGCGAGCCTAATCTTAGCTGCGCAGGCTGATTTTTGGAAAAAAGTCCTTTCTCCAATAGCTGCAGCCGGCAAAATGGCCCTGACTAATTATCTTTCACAAACATTAATATGTGTTTTTATATTTTACGGTTTCGGGTTTGGCCTTTACGGTAAGGTATCGATTGCCGAGGGGCTATTGATTACGATCGCCATCTACCTGGTTCAAGTTGCCTGGAGTAACGCCTGGCTGCAGAAGTTTCAATATGGGCCGATGGAGTGGTTTTGGAGGTTGCTAACCTATAAAAAGCGCCAACCACTTATGAAACGGTGATTGTTACTTAGCTTATTTAAAAACATCGTTGGCGGCACGGTTACAATCAGTGGTACGGTTCGTGGTGATGCGGTTATTTTTCCCGCGGGGGCATTTTTAATCTACCTGACCGGGAAAAAGGAAAAAGTTAAAACTGAGGAAATTCAGGCGTAACAAAAAAAACCGGCGGTAACAGTTTCAATAATTTTCAGGGCCGGTTAGATCAGGGAGATGGTAAAAAGGGCTAAATACCCTGCCAGGAATATAAATGGAGTATCCCATGTGTGGGGAGAAAAGGCTTCAGCGGCAGTTAAAAGCGGCGGTATTATTAACATGGCCGCTGCAAACTGGATGGAAGTAAAATGAGGATAAAACGCGGCAATGGTTATTATGCTGGTTAATAACACGCAAGCGCTGCCTTCAAGGGTGCGAATATATTTTCTCCGGGTAAAAATAGCGTAAGTGTGATAATGATTCCGGCCAAAACGGACGCCCACCGGTTCAGCCAGGCCGTCGCCAATACCGTTGATTAAGACGGGAATAAGCATTAAATGCAGTAAATCATAATGAGCAAATAGTAAGCCCATAGGAATGATCACCAGGTAGCCTGCTATAAGTTGAGTGAAAAGCCACATCAGGGTATAAGGGCGATCTTCAGGACGGTCAAAAGAGCGAAACATAGTCCCGATTACAGGAACCCTCGTTCTTATTGGCTTTGTGTAAATGGCGATGGATAATAAGGTGACTAAAGTACCGGAAACAAAAAGCTCTGCTGAGTCTTCATAGGCGAACACCCGATCCTGGTAGACAGGGACTAGGAAAAGGACGAAATGATTAATCTTGCGGGTATAATTGACCTTTATTCCGTTTAAAACGACCAGTAAGCCGGTGGAATATTGAACCGCAAACAGTAAAACAACTTTGATAAGTTGATTGAGCAAGAATGCTGTTTCCATCACTGCCTCCGTTTCATCTTGGAGCAGGCAAATTTTAATCTATCTGAACGATCAAAGCAGCTTAGCGGTCTTTAAAAATAAAGTGCTTGCTTGTTTTCTGTTCATCTGGTTTTGTTTTCTCGATGTTTTCCTTTGTTCTGAAATATAATATCATCCATTCCATGTGAACTCAATAAAGAGAGGATTCCCCAGAACTGACGCATGAAAATAAATAAGCCAGTATGGCAGTGATTGCGAGGGCAACGAAAAAACTTTTTCGCAAAAAGCACTGGACAGAACAAATCAAAGATGATAATTAGTGTGGGTAAATATGAAAGGAGGGCTGCACTATGACCAACCAGTGCTCTAATCGAATTTTGATCAGCGGCAGGTATTTTAGCGAAGATGATTTGGTG
>SLRT01000093.1 GCA_007130825.1 Syntrophomonadaceae bacterium
ATTGGGATCATTTCCGCGAGAATATGTACTTTACCAATATCGATGAGCAGGATTATGCCGTTAAACCGATGAACTGCCCCGGGGCCATGCTGGTTTTTCGTTCAAAAATGCACAGTTACCGTGATTTTCCGCGCCGTATTGCCGAGATGGGCGTTGTTCACCGCCATGAGCTTTCCGGAACCTTGCAGGGATTGCTGCGGGTGCGTTCATTCACGCAGGATGATGCCCATATATTTATGCTGCCCGGACAGGTTGAAGAAGAGGTGGGCGGAGTAATCGATCTCATGGATCGCTTTTACAGGGTATTTGGCTTCAGCTACCGGGTGGAGTTGAGCACCAGGCCGGATAAAGCTATGGGCACCAGGGAGATGTGGGATAAAGCGACATCAATCCTGGAACAGGTTTTAGAATCAAGAAATATTACCTACCGCTTAAATGAAGGCGATGGGGCATTTTACGGACCGAAAATTGATTTTCATTTAGAAGACTGCATGGGCCGCAGCTGGCAGTGCGGAACAATTCAGCTGGATTTTCAAATGCCGGAAAAGTTCGATCTAACCTATATCGGAGAAGATGGAGAAAAACACCGCCCGGCAGTTATTCACCGGGTTATATACGGGGCTATGGAACGGCTGCTGGCCCTGCTGATCGAACATTATGGCGGCGCATTTCCGGTTTGGCTGGCCCCGGTGCAGGTAAGCGTGATTCCGGTTACCGAGCGCAGTCATGATTATGCCCAAAAAATTTACAGTCAATTAAGTGATGAGTTTATAAGGGTTACCCTTGATGATCGTAATGAAAAGGTGGGCTATAAAATAAGGGAAGCCCAGGTGAAAAAAATTCCTTATATGCTGGTGGTCGGTGACAGAGAAGCTGAAAGCGGGCAGGTAGCTGTACGTCGTCGGGACCAGGGAGATCTCGGCGCAGAAGATCCGGCAGTTTTTATCGAAAGGCTCAAAAAAGAAATAATGGAAAAAAATATTTGACCTGAACTCTATATTTTGATATAGTTTACATGTTAAAGGCAGTTTATTAAAGCAGAAGTTACCGCTTCTCACCCTGAAACTTTTTTGACTGTTCCCAGGGTTTATCCATAAGCGCAAAGGGATATTAAGAGCAGGCGGTCAGCCCCTGCTCTTAAACTTTTCAGGAGGTGAAATGATATTAGTAAAAATTTGTTCGTCAATGAACAAATTAAAGCCCGGGAAGTATTGGTCATTGATCCGGAGGGCACGCAACTCGGAGTGATGAAAACAGAAGAGGCTTTACAATTGGCCCAGGAAAAGAAAATGGACCTGGTTAACGTCGCGCCCAATGCACGTCCGCCGGTTTGCCGGATGATGGACTATGGCAAACATAAGTATGAGCAAAGCAAGCGGGATCGTGAAGCAAAAAAGAAGCAGAGGACAACGGGAATTAAAGAGATCAAGCTGAGGCCAAATATTGACAAAAATGATTTTGATGTAAAAGTAAAAAGAGGCAAGAAGTTTTTAGAGAAAGGTGACAAGATTAAGGTTACAGTAATGTTTCGGGGTCGGGAAATAACTCATCCCGAGATTGCCCATCGCCTGTGTAAAGAGATGGCCGACAATTTAGCTGATTACGGCGTCGTGGAAAAGCCTGCCAAACAGGAAGGCCGGAACATGCTGATGATTTTAGCGCCTAAAACATAGCAAACTAAATCATTACAGGAAGGTTGTTATCCCCATGCCTAAAATGAAAACCCACAGTGGTGCGGCGAAAAGATTTAAAAAAACCGGTAGCGGAAAGTATAAGCGTTACCAGGCTTATGCCAGCCATCTTCTCGGTAAAAAAGGAGCTGCCCGCAAGAGAAGGCTGCGCAAATCGACTCTGGTAAAACCAGTTGATGTCAAGCGGGTTAAGCAGCTCATAAAATAAGATATCATTGTTGATGTCCTTGTATTTTTTAAGATTATATACATTGTTAGCATAAATAGGAGGTTGATTGATCATGCCTCGCACCAAGAGAGGTCCTGTCGCCCGTAACAGGCGAAAAAAGGTATTAAAACTGGCCAAAGGCTATTACGGAGCCAAGAGTAAGTTATTCCGGGTCGCCAACCAACAGGTCATGAAATCGCTTGCTTACGCCTACCGTGACCGCAAGCAGCGCAAAAGAGATTTTCGCAAACTATGGATTGCCCGAATTAATGCAGCTGCCCGAGCCAGGGGTTTATCTTACAGCCGGTTCATCAACGGGCTGAAAAAAGCTGATGTGCAAATTAATCGTAAAGTTTTGGCTGATTTAGCGGTTAACGACAAAGATGCTTTTGCCCGGTTAGTTGAAATGGTCAGGGAAAATCATTAAGATGGTGCTTGTAAAACCTTTATAATGCCTGGAGTGGATCTGTTTGTCGCTGTCTTATGTAAGCAGTTTGCGCAATCCATTGCTTAAAGAGTATATCAAACTGCAGAGAAGCAGGCGTTACAGGCATAAAACGAAAAAAATAGCCCTGGAAGGTCCCAACCTGGTTAGCGAAGCGATCCAGGCCGGTTTGACCCCCCAGGCTGTTTTTTTTACTCAGCGATACTTTGACCAGGCAGGTAAAGGATGGTTGACTGATTTGCCGCCGGCGGTGAAACAGCTTGTTTTACCGCCGGCCCTGTTTAACGAAATTGCAGACACAGAAACTCCCCGGCCCGTAGCTGCAATATTTTACTTCAGTGAAGCAGATAATAATCAAGAAGCTAAAAGTTTACTTAAACTGGTCCTTATTTTGGACAGGCTCCGGGATCCGGGAAATATGGGCACGATTATTCGCACTGCTGCAGCGGTTGGAGCAGATATTGTTTATTATACTGCCGGAAGTGTTGATCCTTTCAGTCCCAAGGTTTTGCGCGCTACAGCCGGATCAATTTTTCATATAAAAGTGAAGCAGGCTGCTGATCCACTGGTTTTGATCAAAGAGCTTAAAAAAAGTGGTTTACAGTCAGTGGCTGCTTCAGCCAAGTCGGCCGGTAATTACTGGTCGCTTGACTTCAGGCAGCCGACTGCTCTGATTGTCGGTAATGAAGCCGGGGGTGTAGCTGAAAAACTGCTGGCTGAATCTGACAATACGGTTTCGATCCCGCTTTGCGGTAGGGTTGAATCGTTAAATGCTGCGGTTGCCAGCGCAGTTGTCTTATATGAAATAATTCGCCAGCGCAGCGAACAAAAGCCTTGTAGGTAAAGGCCCTAAATGCTATAATGCTTTTATATTTAATATAGTAAGACCATGAAGGAGAGAAGTAAGCCGGTCCACGGCGCTGTCCAGGGAGGATAAGCCGCGACTGTAAGCTGTCCCGGTGCTGCCGGCTGAAATTCGCTCCGGAGTTTTCCACCGAAAGACTATTCTTAACCAGGTCTGGTAGGCTGGGTACGGTAATCCCGTTATTGATTTATAGTTGAGCAAGCGGTCGCTAATTTGGGTGGTACCGCGGAAGGTTATCTTCCGTCCCTCACGAGAGGGATTTTTTATTTATGCGGAGGTGTCAATAGTTGCTGGACAAATTAAAAGAACTGGAAGATGAAGCACGAGGAAAGATTGAAGAAGCAAACAGCCTGGATGAATTAAAAGAAGTGAAGGTGCTCTACCTGGGTAAAAAAGGACGTCTTACGGCCCTTTTGCGCAGCCTGGGCAGCGCTCCCCCTGAAGACAGGCCTGTCATCGGGAAGAAAGCCAATGCTTTGAGGCAGGAGCTGGAACAAGCGATTGAACGCAAAGAGAAAAGCATGCATGATGAGCAAAAAAAAGGCAAGTGGGAGCAAGAGCGCATCGATGTAACCCTTCCCGGGCGCCCGGCCTCACCGGGCCAGAAACATCCCCTGACGATGATCAACGATGAAATAAAAGAAATTTTTCTCGGCCTTGGATTCCAGGTTGCCCACGGTCCGGATATCGAAAGTGAATACTATAATTTTGAAGCGCTGAACATTCCGGCGGATCATCCGGCCCGGGATATGCAGGATTCATTTTACATCACACCGCAATTCCTGTTACGGACCCATACTTCACCGGTGCAAATCAGGGCCATGGAAAAACGGGCCCCCAAGCTGCCGGTGCGGGTTATTGCGCCCGGTAAAGTATACCGGCGCGATGATGATGCAACCCACTCGCCAATGTTTCACCAGGTCGAAGGGCTTGCAGTCGATCGTGATATTACTTTTGCCGACTTGAAAGGCACTTTGCTTTTATTTGCCCGGGAAATGTTTGGGGCGGACCAAAAAATCCGTTTGCGACCCAGCTTTTTCCCTTTTACTGAGCCCAGCGCCGAGGTGGATATATCCTGTATCATGTGCGGCGGCGAAGGCTGCCGGGTCTGCAGTGAAACAGGCTGGCTGGAAATACTTGGCGCAGGGATGGTTCATCCGCGCGTTCTGCAGATAGCCGGCTATAACCCGCGGGAAGTTACCGGTTTTGCTTTTGGAATGGGCGTTGAGCGTATCGCCATGCTTAAATATGGCATCGGCGATCTGCGCCTCTTTTTTTCCAATGATTTGCGTTTTTTAAAGCAATTCAGCTAAAACCGTGCCATGATGATTATTGATTGGAGGATGATAATAGATGCGTGTTTCGTATGACTGGTTGTTAGATTATATTGATCCGGGTATTTCTCCCGAAGATCTGGCCGAACTATTTACTCTTACCGGTATCGAGGTCGGAGCAGTAGAGTATTTTGGTTCTTCTCTGCCTGGAGTTGTTGTCGGAGAGGTCAAGTCCCTGGAGCCTCATCCGGGAAGAAGCAATTTGGTCCTGGTTGATACGGATGTAGGTGAAGAAGTATTAAAAATAGTGTGTGGGGCTAAAAATATGCAGGTTGGCGATAAGGTTCCTGTGGCTAAACCAGGCTCTGAGCTGCCCGGCGGGCGCCTTATAGAAAAAGCGGTTATTCACGGCGCCTCCTCTGCCGGCATGCTCTGTTCGGCTCAGGAACTGGGTTTAGAATTGGGTGCGGAAGATGAAATCCTTGTCCTTGATCAACCGGCAAAAATCGGGGATCCGGTAGAGCAGGTTTTGGGCTATGGTGATCAGATTCTTTGTCTGGAGCTGACCCCTAATCGTCCCGATTGCCTGAGCATGCTTGGAGTCGCCCATGAAGTCGCCGCTTTGACTGGTAATAAAGTATCAATGCCGCGCTTTTCCCCGCCGGAAACAGACGAAACAATCGATGAAATATTTAAGATCAGTATAGAGGATACCGATCTTTGTCCCCGTTATACTGCCCGGGTAATTAATGAGGTCAAAATCGGCAAATCTCCATTGTGGATGCAGCTTAGGCTTTTAAAAGCGGATATACGTCCGATAAATAATGTGGTCGATGTTAGTAATTATGTAATGTGGGAATTTGGCCAGCCCTTGCATACCTTTGACCTGGAATTGTTAGATAGCAATGAAATCGTGGTCAGGCGGGCAAAAATGGGCGAAACCGTCGTTACCCTTGATGGAATGGAGCGAAAATTGGATCAGGAAGCTTTGGTGATCACCGACGGCCTGCAGCCAGTTGCCCTGGCCGGGGTAATGGGCGGAGAAAACACCGAAATTAATCCTTCCACCCGTAAGGTCCTTATTGAGGCGGCTTCTTTCAATCCGACCAACATAAGGCGTACCGCGCGGCGCTATAACCTTCCTTCTGAAGCGTCACAGCGGTTTGAAAAGGGGGTAAACCCCGAAGCGGTGATCTGGTCCCAGGATCGGGCGGCCCTTTTAATCAGTGAGCTGACCGGAGGCAAAGTATTCCGCGGAATAATTGATCAGAATGCGGTGCCCTGCCGGGAGACAAATATCCGGATAAGGCCAGAAAAGATCAACAAAGTACTGGGCCTGGAGATAACTGAAGGCGAGATAATCGCTATCCTGTCCCGGCTTGGGTTTATTATTCAACAGCCGGAAAATGATTTGCTGGATGTCACCGTTCCTTTAAGGCGAACAGATGTAACCCTGGAAGAAGATATTGTTGAGGAAGTGGCCAGGCTATATGGCTATGATAAAAT
>SLRT01000175.1 GCA_007130825.1 Syntrophomonadaceae bacterium
CCCTGAAGTCGGTAGGTAGAATAATAATATTTTGCATAGAGGACGTTATCTTCAACACTTCCTGAGTTATTTCTGGGTCAAGCAATTACCTACTTAAATTTTCACACCACCCATTAACCGCTAAAAACCAACCCTTATCAAAAGATAATTAGGCATCTCACTTCCTGTAATATATATTAATTGGTTTTTCCAAGTTAAAGTTAGCAAAACACATTTGTTTTAATTATAGCTTAAGCTATGTTGCTTATATTTTCTGTAAACTGCTTAACAAAAAGCGCTATATTTAAATTGTTCCTACAAAAATATTAACAGCATTATTTATTACAGCTGGAATGATCAAAGAGTCCTTTAGCCTTAGGATAAGTATGGCAACAGTACCTGTAGAGGGGGTCTAAGGAGAGGGAGTTTAATACTGTGGATAATGTCAATAGTTTAAATTCCTCTTCCCAGAGGAATACCCACCCTGTCCGGCGAAATCTTGAGCACTCAACCCGAGGACCCCTAATTACCCCAATAAGGAGGTTAAACGGGGTGGCAAACCCACAACAACTAACATCAAATGACAAAACCCCTGGCAAGACCGTAGATATAACTGCAAAAAGTAAAGACAATCAATTTGCATGTTGCACAGTATTGATCCTGCATAAAATATTTTTCATGGCCGGATAACCCATAATCGGATCCCGCACATCATAATCTGTCAACTCGTTACACATTGCTTTTGCCCAACCCTTGGGGATGCTAACCATCTCAGGCCCAATAGCTTCGTTATATTTTGCTTTCATTTTAATCGAGCCTTTCGGAGTCTCAATGTTGATCATTTTCCCATCGCCCACCGCATACTTCTTAGCCGTATCCGGATGAAGCTCGGCCAGAGGTTCGGGGGCTTTTTCTCTGAGAGACTGGATATTATGAAGCTGAGAGTGAGTAAACTCAATATTCCGGTTACCAACAAGCAGCACCAGGGGGTATTGCTCTTTTAAGGAGGAATTTCTTTTAGCGCTAACCCTTGATTCTTTATGCACAGGCAGGGGATCATAACCGTAGTCCTTTAAGGTTTGCGAATAAAGTTCAACCTTGCGCGAAGGTGTGGCAAAAAGCCCATCATAAACGCCATAGACAATTTGGTCATAAAACAAGCCACTTGGATTTTTTTCAAGTTCTTCTACAGAAACCCCACTTGGTTCCAGTAAATGTGATGTAACTTCTTCGGCAGATTTCCAGGGAAAGAAGTCATGGTAACCCAATTCTTTGCCCAACTCCGTCCAGAACTTCCATTCAGGCCAGCAGGCGGCAAAGTCAATGGCTTTTTTCCTGAGCATTAAATAAGGTACTCCCTGGTCAACCGCATAAGTAAAAGCAAGTCCGGCCTTCTCCAGGAATGTATTTGCCGGTAGGACAACATCTGCCAGTTGAGCAGTTTCTGTCATAAAAACATCCATAACCACCAAAAAGTCAAGCTTCTTAAGCGCTTTCCTCAAGATTTGCACATTAGGAAATGTTACAGCAGGATTCCCGCCCGTAACTATCAGTGCCTTGATCGGGTAAGGTCTTTCTTCCAGTACCGCTTCGGGAAAAGCCAGGGCATGACCGTAAGGATATTTTCTTCCCCAAATTTCATGGAACAGAGGATAATTTTCTACCCCGATTGGTTTTTTGTCAACCGGAAGCCTCAAATCAGAAAGCTTTAGGAAAGGTACCCTGACCCAGCTTCCAGGTTTATTTACATTGCCTGTTATCGCCTGCAAGATTGCGAGTGCACGCATCGTCTGTAAACCATTTTCCTGCTGGTCAAAAGAGCATGTGCCTTGAATAATACACCCGGACTCGGCCCTGGCATGCGTCCTGGCCAGCAACTGTATCTTATCTGCAGAAACACCGGTTATATCCTCAGCCCACTGCGGCGTAAAATTTTTCACGTGTTCTTTCAGCTCTGTGAACCCGACTGTCCAGTTTTTAACAAAAGTCTTGTCATATAACTCTTCTTTAATAATAACGTGAATAAGGGCAAGAGCTAAAGCGCAGTCCGTCTCCGGATGGGGTCTGAGAAAAAGTCCTTTAGGGGCAAAAGAAGTTTTTCGTAAATCAATAACAGCAATATCAGCTCCGGCTTCCAGGGCCTCATTAATTCTCCTGGTCCTTGTCGGGTATGACTGATCTGGGTTGTGTGCCCACAGGATAATACTTTTGGCTTTTTCCGGCTCTTCCATCAAGTAACGGCCAAAGGTCAGCAACCTGGCAGTAATCAGGGCATGGTAGCAGAAACTTTCCACTGATAAAAAGTTAGGAGTTCCATAAGCGCCGCGAAATCGCTGGGCAAATGCTGAGAGCTCAATATTTTCCACACCGACAGACCCGCAATAAAGGGCCAGCGCCTCAGGTCCAAACTCTTCTTTAATTTTTTCCAGCTTGTCAGAAATTATATCCAGCGCTTTATCCCATGATATTTTATGCCAGGTGCCGTTTTCCTTACGCAAGGGGTGGGTCAACCTGTCTTTTGCATATACATAATCGACCAAAGATTCTCCCCGTGGACAAAGGTAGCCCTGGCTTAAAGGGTGCTCCGGCATACCCTGCACATCTACAATCTTTCCATCATCTACATGCACATTCAAGCCACAGCTGTGCACACATAAAGCACAGTCTGTTTTAATTATTTCCCTTTGATTGGACATTTAACAGAAATAACCTCCAGATTAATGCCATATTAAACAATTATACTTAACTATAGTAACTTATATGCGATTATTAATGCTATTGGCGTGGATGTTATGAACTAGCGTAACCTCAAACAACTAATCACTTACGGCAAAAATATCCTTAAGGCTCGTTCAAAGAAATAAAACAAGCCTATAGACACAGTGATGCTGAGTGTCAGAAGCATTAAAATATTCTTAAGGCCATAAATTAAGAACAAGGATGCAAGAAAAACAATGGAAACAGGGATATAACCGATACGAGGCAGAAAGATTAAAAAAACCATACAACAAGCTACCACTATGCTTACTGGTAGAGCCACTTCTCTAATTATTTTAGCTATTTCAAGTGGTTTTTGATCAGTTGTTGCATTTTTTTTAGAGAAACTTCCTATGGTTATTATTAGGGAAATTACTAATATTATGAGAATAACCGCAGTCGGTAAAGCATCTGGCCGCTGATAAAAGGTTAATTCCCTGTCCGGTATACTGATTGTTGCCGGGATAATTATATAATAAACGTATAAGCTAAATAATACGCCCATACAGCCAACTATAAAATCAGTTAGATTTGTAATGTTTTTCATAAATATGGAATCCACCTATTCACTGCTCAATTTTCTTTCTCTTAGATGCTGTATAATTACCAGAATTAAGCCAATCGCACACATGCCGATTACTACTTGATTTATAGGTGAGTCAATAAAGATGCCGAAGTCTCCCCTGGACAAAGTTAAACTTAAGCGGAAATTACGTTCTAACAATGTAGTTAGAATAAATGCTATGACCATCGGTGCAATGGGCACACCACCTTTTCGTAACAAATAAGCCAAAATTCCCATGGCCAGCATTACACCTAAATCTAGTAGCCTGTGGTTGAGAGAGTATACCCCGGTGAAACAAACCAGTAAAACAACAGGATAAATAATGCTGGGATTGCCCTTTAACAACCGGGTGATAGGTTTTATCAGTAAATGGCCATAAATAACATTTAACAAATTTGAGATTATCATTAAAAGAAAAATAGCATAAACCACAGGTCCGTGTTCAATAAAAATCATCGGTCCGGGAGTTATCCCCTGTAGCATAAGGGCACCGAGGAGCAGAGCGGCTATAGCGCTTCCCGGAATTCCCAATGTTAATAAAGGAATAAGGTTAGCGCCTGACACAGCATTGTTGCCAGCTTCAGAGGCGACTACCCCGGGTAATGCTCCTTCGCCAAATTTTGCAGTTTTTGTCTTACCCCCATATGCCTGCCTTGCTAAAGCATAACTTAAAAAGGCAGCTGCACTCGTGCCGATACCGGGTAAAATACCGGTTGCAGAACCATAGGCCGTTCCAATTAGAAATGCTTTAAAGCTTTCTTTGATCTCCGAAAATGTAATCGAAGGTCCTGTTAGTTTTTTCTCTCCCAACTTATGGCCCGGTGCTTTTCTTTTTGACACTTCAGCATTTATAAATATTTCAGAGAGAGCAAATACTCCAAGCAAAACTGCTACCAGTTCAAGTCCTTCAAGCCTGCCTAAAATTGGCACTACTCCCAGACGGGGTGAACCAATCATAGGGTCAAGACCGATCGTGCCAATAAAAAGGCCAAGAGCAATAGAAAGAAGCCCTTTCCACAGATGAGTTCCAGTTAAACATCCCGTCATCAGTAAAGAAAACACGATAACCCAAAATATTTGAGACGGGCCAAATTGTAAAGCCACCATTGCCAGTGCAAACGAACCGATAATCAACACAAAATCACTAAATAAATCAGCAAATGCTGAACTGAAAATCGAAGCTTGCATAGCTTTTTTACTAAAACCTTTATTGCTAAGAGGATAACCGTCGAAACAAGTTGGAGCAGACGATGCTTCACCAGGGGTATTAATTAATATTGCAGAAAATGAACCGCCTAAAATTGCGCCTTTGTAAATCGAAATTAGCAACACCATAGCCGGTACCGGATCCATGCCAAACGTTAACGGCAAAAGAACGCCCACCCCGACCATTCCCCCAATTCCCGGAATAGCACCTAAAATTAAGCCAATGGGAATTCCGATCAGCATAATAATTAAGACTTCTAAGGTTGCAATTAATGGGATAGCTGACTGTAAGGCTTCTAACATAAAAATAAATCCCTCACTCTTATATGCCGCACTCGATCATATGCCATAGCTGGTTTCATAAAGGCTTGCGGCCTTGGAGAGAACTCCCTCCAAGGCCGTTTCAGCCAGTTTACCCTACACTGATTTTTTGGTTTTTTGAACTTTATTCAAGCCGTTCAATCAAATCTTCTGCAATCCTATATTCTTCATAAGTTGATGCTTCAAATTCTTCCATACCAACGTGCAGCGGTGGAAGACCCATCCTTGTTGCCATTGCCGAGAAACCTTCTTCATCAAAAGTCTTTTGCAGTGCTTCCTCGATGAACTGAATACGCTCTTCAGGAATACCCTGCGGAGCAATTACTCCAAGAGTAGTATCGATAACCTGACCTAAAATCTCCTCAACTTCCGGGTGATCCGCGATGGTCGGAACACCTTCTATTTCTACTATCTCCGGAACTGTAGTCATGATTATTTGTGCCTGACCGGCTTCATGTAATCCTTCAGCCGCCGCAACACTGGTAAGTGAAATATCAACATGGCCGCCGGCAATTGCTGCTATGGTTTCTCCACCATCAGGAAAAGGAACATTTTCAAATTCATAACCTGCATCGCGCAACAGCTCGACACACATTTCAAATCTTAAATTTGATTGAGCTATCTGCAACTCATTTGGATTCTCACTGGCATATTCTAACAAATCATCTACATTATCGATCCCCAACTCAGGATTTACTGTTAAAGCTGCAGCGCCTAAAGCTACGGTATCGAAGAAAAATATATCGTCAATATCGTATTCGAGATCTAATTGGTGTGGGGCAAAAACCAGGGGATCAGTAGGTGTTAATCCCAATGTATAGCCGTCAGGCTCACTCTGTAATACTTCAGTGATACCTATTGTGAATTCACCGCCGGGTACATTTCTAACAATAATTGGTTGTAAAAAATGTTCACCGGCATTTGCAGCCAAAGCTCTTGCAAGTACATCCGTGCCTCCGCCTGCACCTGCTGGCACAATCAAGTTAATTGGACGCCTGGGATACTCTTCTACTTCTTCTTCAGGCTCATCCACCGGTTCTTCTACCGGTTCTTCAACTACTTCTTCGGCCGGTTCACAACCTAACCCGACAAAAACTACCAGAAGCAAAACACAAACCACCGCTAAAAATGGATATCTAATTTTATTCATTTAGCAAA
>SLRT01000042.1 GCA_007130825.1 Syntrophomonadaceae bacterium
AGAAAACCGGTATGAGTGCGGGAAACGATAATTTGCGGTCCCTTGGTTGTTTTTTTAACTTCCATAATAAAGGTCTTGACCCGTTCACCCTGGTGGTAGCGTTCACCGGGTATTTGTTCTTCTATGGGAAGGATCGCTTCGGTCCTGCCGAGATCAATAATTACATTTCTCTGTTCAAAACGGCGGACCAAACCGGTAATTACTTCTTCTTGCCTGTCGGTAAAACTTTCGTAGATTAACTCCCTTTCAGCTTCCCGGATCCGCTGAATAACCACCTGCTTTGCGGTTTGAGCCGCAATTCTTCCGAATTCTTTGGGGGTTATTTCCACCTCAACAATATCGTCTAGTTGACAGCGAGGTTCATAAACCCTTGCTTCGTATAAACTAACTTCCTGATCTTCTGAAACGACCTCTTCAACTACTTTAAGCTGTGAAAAAACCTTTATATCCCCTGTCTCTCGATCGATGCTGACCCGCACAGTGGGAGAGGACTGAAAATTTTTTTTATAAGCCGATACAAGCGCTACTTCAAGAGCTTCAAAAAGAACCTCTTTGCTAATGCCTTTTTCTTTTTCTAAAGCAGTTATCGCAGTAAACAAATCATTGTTCATTATTTTTCTTAATACCTCCTTTCTTATCTGTCTTTTAATAAATTGTCTTTATCCGGCCTTGGATACCACAGGTTAGCCCTGGTTATCAAGGACAAAGGTATTTCAACAATATTTCCGTCTTCCAGGTTGACAATTATCGAATCTTCTTTGGTATTTGCCAGGGTACCGCTAAAGTTTTTGCGACCCTGCAGAGCTTCACTGGTTTTTATCTTGACTTTTTCCCCTTTAAACCGTTCAAAATGCTTTTTCTTGGTCAGGGGGCGTTCTATACCGGGTGATGAAACTTCCAGGTTATAAGCATGTTCTATCGGATCATAAAAATCAAGCAGGTCCGATACAGCGTTACTGATCAACTCACAGTGATCGATAGTTACTCCGTTTTCATGGTCGATATAAAGATTGAGGCGGCCCTGGCCCCCGGGAGAGTAATCCAGGCGGACAAGTTCAAAACCTTTGCTTTCAATCAAAGGCTCTATCAGCTCAACCAGTTTTTGCCTTACTTCTTCGCCGCTCAAAAAAAAACCCTCCTAATGCCCAAGCAGGTGTATGTGCGGTTTTCTGCAACTTAGTTGATACTAAATGTCCCTTATTAACATGAAAGAGTGGGAACCCCCACCCTTGAAAAGAAAAACCCCTTCATCTTTATTAATTTAACATAAATCCTGAACAAGCGCAAGGCTCACAAAAATTCAAAACTCTTTGCCCTTTGGTTTTACGGCTTTTGAACTTTATTTCGGATCAGTTTTTATCCTGGTCATATACTTAAAAATTTCCCAGTACATTTTCGCCCTGGCCAGCACACCTTTCCAGAAGCCAAGCTTTTCTTCTTTCATAACATGAGACAGGTCGGGAAGCTGGACCACGGCCGCTTCAATTTCATTGTCTTCAACATGTTTATGCAAAGCTACTTCAATGCCAAAACGGGAAAGATCAAGGTCAGAAATATCTTCTAAGAGCTCTCTTTTCAACGCCCGCTGGCCGGATAAAAACGGCGCCACCTTCTGGGCTATATCTGTGGTCACCCGGCCTTTTTCGAATATACCTACAGACATCAGGACTTCCCCGTTTTTAACCGGTTTCAACAACGTCTCAATATGCTCGGCGCTCAAACCGATCAGGTCGGCATCCAGGATAAGGATTATTTCTGCCGCACAGCGCTCAAGGCCTGCTTTTATTGCACCTCCTTTACCCCTGTTATCCAAAAGTTCAATTACCTCTACATTTTCAAAATGCATAGCCGAATTAACTGTTTCATCCTCAGAACCGTCGCTGACTACAATGATCCGGTTAACCTGGGTCGACTGCTTCAGGGCGGTTATTACATCACCAATCGTCTTTTCTTCATTATATGCCGGGATTATTGCCGCAATTTCCACCTTATTTTACCCCTCCTGTTTCCTGTCGCTTTGCAGTGCCAGCGATTCCAGTTCTTCTTTAAGCGCATCCAGTAAATTACCCAACCCAACAGTCCTCGTTACCCGGCCGTGGCTGAATACGATGCCGTGTTTCTTGCCGGCCGAGATACCCAAATCAGCCTCTTTGGCTTCGCCGGGACCGTTAACTGCGCAGCCCATCACCGCAACCTTTAAGGGCAAATTGTAGTTCTGAAGAATTTTTTCCACTTCTCCAACCAGGCCGACTAAATCGACTGAGCAACGTCCGCATGTTGGACAGGAAATCAGTTCGGGAAAAAACTTTTTCAAACCCAACGCCTGTATGATCTGGCGGGCTACCCGCACTTCTTCAACCGGATTCGCAGTAAGCGAAACACGAATTGTGTCGCCAATACCCTCGGATAACAGGGCTCCGATACCAATAGCGCCCTTGATCATCCCCGGCTGCAGAGGACCGGCCCCGGTTACGCCAAGGTGAACCGGGTATGATTTTTTTTCAGAAAAAAGACGGTAAGCGCATATAGTTGTATAAACATCTGATGCTTTGAGCGAAACAACAACCCTTGCAAAACCTGTTTCCTCCAGCGTCTCCAGGTAGCCCAGCGCTGATTCGACCAGGGCGGCGGCAGTGACTCCACCATGCTTGGCAAGCAGTTTTTTTTCCAGCGAACCGGCGTTGACTCCGATTCTGATCGGCACTTTCAGTTTTTCAGCGTGCAGGGCAAGTTTTTTTAGCTTTTCCTTACCGCCGATATTGCCGGGGTTGATCCTCACCTTGGCCGCTCCATATTCCATAACCAGGTAAGCCAGCCTGACATCGAAATGTATATCGGCGATCAGCGGAACCGGGCTTTTTTCTGCCAGTTTCGCAAATGCTTGAGCTGCTTCCTGATCCGGAACAGCTAACCGCACCAGTTCACAACCCGCCGCGCTAAGCCGGTTAACCTGCTCTGAAGTCGCTGCCAGATCGGTAATGTTTGTATTGGTCATCGACTGAATAACTACCGGAGCGCCACCACCGATTGTAACGTCGCCGACCTTGACTGGAATAGTCTCTTTTCGTTTGATTTTGTCCATTTTAAGCACCAGGTTAGAATTTATAATTTTACGGTTTATTTAAGGCGGCCTTTATAGCGTTCATTCACCAGGCGAGATTAAAAAGCGCAAGACATCCTGGTAAGTAATAAACAAAATCAGGGCAATCAACAGGGCAAACCCGAGGAAATGGATAAACCCCTCTTTTTCCGGTTCAATTGGACGGCCGCGAATGGCTTCAATAAACAAGAAAAGCAGGCGTCCGCCGTCTAAAGCCGGTATCGGCAGAAGATTTATAACCCCCAGGTTGACACTAAGCAAGCCGGTTAACATCAGGACATTAACAAAGCCGATCTGAGCCGCTTCGCCGATAATGCTCACAATACCGACCGGCCCGGCGACATCTACAGGGACCTGCCCCGACACTGTATAATAGAAAGCGGCAAAGATCAAACCAAATTGCTCGAAACTGGTTTGCAGCGCGGGGATAAAATTATACCTTTGAGGCACTTTGCCGATACCGATTAACCCCCGATCAGTTTCAGGCTCTCTTTCAGCCTCGACAGTAAATTCTAGAACAGAATCATTTCTTTTAATTTCCAGCTGCAGCTCCTGATCAGGCTTTACATGTATCGTGGACAAAACTTCTTCCCATGTATCGATCGGTTTACCGTCAATAGCTGCGATCTCATCCCCGACCTCGATACCGGCTTCTTCGGCCGGAGAATCTTCTACGATGTATTCAACCTGTGCGCTGTCATCAATTACTCCCACGATGAAGAAAAATATTACAAAAAAGACTACTATAGCGAGGACCAGGTTCATAGTCGAACCGGCAAGCAAAACAGCCATCCTGCTCAGGAGCGGCTTTTGGGGAAAGCTATCCGGTTCTTCGGCCTCATCCGGACTTTCACCCATCATGCGGCAAAAACCGCCCAGCGGAAAAACCCGCAGAGAATAGTCGATGCCCTGCCTGGTCCAGCCAAATAGTTTTGGACCGAAGCCGATAGCCAGTTCCAAAACCCTGATCCCAGTCAGGCGGGCTATAAAATAATGGCCCAACTCGTGAGCCAGAATCAGCAAGCCGAAAACTAAGATTGCCGCTATGATTGTTTGCATCTTAAATCATCCTTCCCATCTGCTCATCTATAATCTCGGCCGCTCTGCGGCGAGAACAACTGTCGGCATTGATAACATCGTCAATGCCGGGGTCTTGTTTAACTTCGTGCTCATCCATGACCTGTTTGATTACTTTTGGTATAGCGGTAAATTTTATCCTGCCCCCCGTGAACTCTGCCACAGCAACCTCGTTGGCGCCATTAAGGGCTGCAGGCATAGTGCCTCCGCTGATAATCGCCCGGTAAGCTAAATCGAGGCAGGGGAAATTTTTTCGATCAGGCCGATAAAAATTTAGCGTTTTCCCAAACGGGATAAACTTTTCGACCCGGCTTTTTTTACGCTCCGGGTAAGTCAAAGCATGTTGAATGGGCAGGCGCATATCGGCCGTGCTCATCTGGGCAATAATTGAAC
Organism: Syntrophomonadaceae bacterium; assembly: GCA_007130825.1. Classification (GTDB taxonomy): domain Bacteria; phylum Bacillota; class Dethiobacteria; order DTU022; family DTU022; genus B1SED10-74M. The sequence goes on from SLRT01000042.1 coordinate 4,571, forward strand.
CGTCAATATATTCTACCATCGAATGCACAATGCTTTGCCGGTGAATAACCACTTCAATTTGGTCCAGGCTGAGATCAAACAACCACCTTGCTTCGATTACTTCCAGCCCTTTATTCATCATTGTCGCAGAATCAATTGTAATTTTGTTGCCCATCTGCCAGTTAGGATGGTGCAAAGCCTGTTCAGGGGTCACCTGTTCCAGTTCTTCTTCTTTCCAGCCAAAAAATGGCCCTCCTGAAGCTGTCAGTAATACCCGGGCTATCTTCACGGAATTTGCCGGTTCCATACCCAGGCATTGCCAAATTGCTGAATGCTCGCTGTCAACCGGAAGGATTCTTTCCCTGTCGAGCAGGCCAAGCCGCTTAAGGATATCTCCACCGATAACCAGCGATTCTTTATTAGCCAGGGCAATCGTTTTGCCTTCTTTTAAGGCGGCTACCAGAGACTCGAAACCGCTGAAACCGACCTGGGCCATAACCACCAGGTCCGCCTCCGGCCAGACAGCGGCACAAAGCTGTCCTTTTGCTCCGCCCATAAAGGTACAACCTGAATTACGATTTTTGTCGGCCAGCCTCGCTGCCGCATTCTCGTCGCTAAGCGCTGCTAATTCAGGCTTGAAACGTCTGATTTGATCGCCCAGCAGATTTTCATTGCGTCCGGCAGCAAGAGCGACCACCTTGTACTGTTCGCCCAACGATTCGATTACTTCCAGGGTTTGCCGCCCGATTGAGCCTGTTGAACCAAGTATAGCAATTTTTTTGACCATTATACACCCTTTAGAATAAATTACGACATATTCATAAATACAAAAAAGTAATAGACAAAAGGAGCAGCGAGCATTAAACTGTCAAAGCGATCCAATACACCCCCGTGACCGGGAATTAAACCGCCTGAATCTTTAACCTGCATTTGTCTTTTTAAAGCTGATTCGATCAGATCTCCAAGCTGACCGAAAACGGAGATGCCCAGGCCCAGAATAACAGCTTCAACGGGAGAAACCGTGATAGATCCGGGAACGAGGATCGATACAGAAAAAAAGATTACCACCACTCCGCCGAGACCGGCCAGCGATCCTTCAACCGACTTTTTGGGGCTGATTTGCGGAGCAAATTTTCGCATGCCCCATTTAACCCCGATAAAATAAGCCAGTGTATCGTGAATCCAGATCCCCACAAAAAGTAGGTAAGTATAAAGCGCCCCATCAGGTAGCATTCGCAGCATAAGCATATAGCCGCACAAACCCCCGAGATAGATAATGCCCCACATAGACAATGCCGACTCGCTGATACTCAATCTTTCCATATTTAAAAGGGCCGAGACAAACAAAACAAAAAACAAAAGAATAATCAGGGGCAAAACCAAAAAATGCTGATCAAAATATAATATGACTATAAACATACTG
>SLRT01000050.1 GCA_007130825.1 Syntrophomonadaceae bacterium
AATTATCTTCTTTACCCGAGGTATTCATTATCGTAAGCTCGGAATTTATTTCATCGCCGGGAAAAAATTCGCCGCTGGATATAGCGTAACTTTCTACAGACACTTTTTGTTCGGCTGCAGTTACTTCTTCTTCTAAAATGCCCGCTTTTTCTTCACGATCTTCTGCTGTGTTTATTCCCAGGTAATAAAACAATGACAGCGCCAAGGCTAAAAAACCCACCAGCACCAGGACTGCTGTCTTAGTATTGTTTTTTTGCTTTATCCCGTTGAAAACTTGTGATCTGTTTTTTTGCATATAAAGTAACCCTGCCAATAATGTGGTTTAAATTTATCTAAACTTGAAAAATATCTATTATTAATTTCCTACCGGTTATCACTGTATCCCATTCGTCTGCTTAACTTTAAAGTTTATAGTGATTTTCAACTATAATCAATAATTATTGGACCTGCGATAAGAACCTTTATAAAAATTCAACTGCACTTAGCTCGCCGGATGTTTTTCTGTGGTGGCTTCTGTGAAGCTGCGCCGGTCCAGGGTTCCCCAGGCACGTTTTTTGAAGAAAAAGTCAAGTAAGCCTCGAAAACGCCACCAGGCATGGAGTTGGCGGTAGAAGAAGTTTTCCATGATTGCATAAAAAAACAAGATCAGCACGTCCTGCAGGCGGGGATACCGGCGGTAGTAGATCTCTTCCATCAGCAGGGCCGAGGTGGAAAGCAGGATTCCGAGCAGGATGGCCACCGCAAAGAATAAGATCACGAAGGGCGGGTTGAGGATACCGGTCAGGATAGAGAAGATAAAGACCAGGTAGCCGGTAATCTCGATTACCGGACCCAGCAGCTCATAAAATAGGAAGAAGGGATAACTGATCATGCCCGTCGAGCCGTACTGCGGGTTGAGGAAAATCTCGAAGTTGCCGAAAAGGCTTTCAGCCAGGCCCCTTTGCCAGCGGCGGCGCTGGGTCTGCAGCCCGCGGTAGCTTTCGGGGACCTGGGTCCAGCAGACCGGATCGGGGAGGAAAACCACCCGGTATTCGCGGTTAATCTTTTTCATGACCCGCTGGACGCGCAGGACCATCTCCATGTCTTCACCGACCGTATCGACGCGGTAGCCGCCCACTTCCACCATTACCCGGCGGCGGAAGATGCTGAAGGCGCCGGAAAGAATCATCAGCCCGCCCAGGGAAGACCAGCCGGCCCGGCCGAACAGGAAGGCCCGCAGGTATTCGACGATCTGAAAGCGGACCCAGAACTTTGGCGAGAGGTTGATTTCTGTGACCTTGCCGTCTTCGATGCGGCAGCCGTTGGCGGCCCGGATCGTGCCCCCGGCGGCCACGGTGCGCCAGTCTCTGGCAAAAAGGTCGACCACCTTGAGCAGGGAGTCGGCATCGATCAGCGAGTCGGAATCGATGTTGCAGATGAGCGGGAACTGGGAAACGTTGATCCCGGCATTCAGGGCATCCGATTTGCCGCCGTTGACCTTGTCGACCACGACCAGGTTGGGGTAGTCGGTGGAGCTGTAGGTGCCGCGGATGTGCCGGCAGGGGATTTCCAGCCCGTAATTGCGGGCGGATACTTCCAGGTTAAATCGTTCGCGCAGTACTTCCATGGTTCCGTCGAAAGAGCCGTCGTTGACGATAATGACCTCGAATTCCGGGTAGCGCAGGGAGAGGGCCGAATAGACGGTGTCTGCTATGGTTGATTTCTCGTTGTAGGCGGGAATGATGATCGAAAGCGGTTTGTAGAATTCCGAGCGGAACGTCTGGAAGCGGTCGGCCGCCCGTTCGGCGCTGCGCACGAAGCGCAGGTCCCGGTAGGAGATTAAAACCAGGAGCAGGTAGAACCCGTTGATGCCCAGGAAATAAAAGAGGACAAAAATATTATAGAAGATGACAACGGTTACCCAGGTACTCATGATGGCTGTGATACCTCGCTCCGGCTTAAGACGTAACTGCTGATGGCGGCCGCTGTTTGATCGGTTCCTGCGGCCTGATCTTCCAGGATGGTCAGGCCAGGTCCTCCGGCGCTGCGCAGGGCTTCGGCGGCATGGAAGCGGACCCACCAGTTACGGTCGGTGAGAAGTTCTTCCAGGAGGGGTAGGGCCTGCCTGTCCCCGGTCAGTTTCCAAGCTTTAGCGCTGAAACTGCGTGCCACCCAGTAACGATGCCGCAGGTAGGGCTTGATATCGAAGCCCGGGGGCACTTCCCCGAAGCGCAGGAAAGCCTTCAGGATATGGACCGTAATTTCGTCATCGGCCCGCTCGAGCAGGCGGCCCAGAGGAGAAAGGGAACCGGGACAGCGAAAATAGCCGAGCAGATCGATCATGATCGAGGTTACTACGGAAGGATCCACCTCGCCCCGGCGGGGTTTTTTCTTGGGCACCCGGCCCCCGGGCGCCCGGCGTGGATCGGGGAGGCGCTTTGCTCCGGCTACGATCCCTTCTTTGAAGAGGGGGCAGGCTTCTTTTCCGTAGCTGCTTAAAATTTCTGTAATTCCTTCGTAAGTAAAATAAGTATGGCTGAGCAGGGCCCGGGCTGCTGGAAAAAAAGACTTGGTATCCCCCGATTTGGCCAGGCCCTGGGCGGCAGCCTGAACAATAAGGGGGTTTTTGCTCCGGAGCATTTCGAGCATCCCGGGCACCGAATCGCGGCACTGCAGGCTGCCGAGGACCCTGGCCGCCAGGGCCCGGGCGGGGGTGCGGCCGCGGTGCAGTTTTCTGCGGTAATATCCAATCATGCCCAGTTCCCGGCACAGGGCCTTTGTTTTTTCAAAGTCGACCCCAGTCAATACTTCCAGGTAGGGGGCAAAAAAAATCCACAGCCAGTAATAGCGCTTTTCGCCGGCCATGCGCCGGCAGGCTTCTTCCAGGCCGAGACCGCCGTGCAGGTAATCCAGGAAAATATCTTCCCATTCCCGGGCTTTCTGCCGGTAGATGCGCCGGTTCCTGGCTGAGCGGAGGCGGATCAGGACGATCGCCCCGACCATGATCAGGATCAGGGTAACCAGGATGAATATGACAATCAGCAGGTTGGAGAGGTACGGATCCATGTTTAAGTTTCCCCCAGCGCCTGTTTCAGGTGTGCGATCAGCTCATCCGGCTGAAACGGCTTGGTCATGTAATCGTTTGCCCCCAGTTCCAGGGCCTGGTGGAGATCGTCTTCCCGGCTTTTGACCGAAAGTATGATTACAGGCAGGTGCAGGCCGGCCGCCCGGATTTTTTTCAAGACCTGGATGCCGTCCAAAAAAGGCATCATGATGTCGAGTATCACGGCGTCAACGTCTTCTTCCAGGGCCGCTTGCAGGGCCGCCTTGCCATCGAAAACGGAAAAGGGCAGGTAGCCTTCCCTGCTGAGCTTGAAGGATATGAGGCGGTTCAGGCCGGGATCGTCTTCTGCCACCAGGATTTTCTTCGGTTCCGCCATCACGACTGTCCCTCCTCCGGGTGCTTGATGAACCCGGGCAGGTAGACCCTGAAGGTGCTGCCAGCGCCGGGGGCACTTTGTATGGTGATCCGCCCGTCGTGGTTGGAAATGACTCTTTTGACAATATAGAGTCCCACGCCTGTTCCGGCGGTGCCTTCGCCCTGGTGGTGGTCAAGGCGGTAAAACATCTCGAAGATTTTTTCCTGTTCTTCTTCCGGGATGCCAGGCCCGGTATCGGCAACTTCAACTACAACCTGATCAGAATGCCGGTCAAAGCTGGCTTTAAGGTTCACTTCCCCGGCTTCGGTATACTTGACGGCGTTGCCGACCAGGTTGCTGAAGGCCTGCATCAGGCGGTCTTTGTCGCCGAAGAGGGCCAGGTTTGGGGCCAGGTCGGTTTCAAGCCGGAGGGCTTTTTTTGCGGCGGCGGCCTTGATGCCGCGGGCCAGGTTGGAAAGGAGCCCGGACAGGTCAAGGATTTCCTGCCGGTAGGAATACTCGGTCCCTTCAAAACGGCCCATTTCGAGAAGTTCGTCAATAAAAGAGGACAGTTTTTGCTCCTCCCGGTAGGCCGTGGTCAGGAATTCGCGCTGGGTGTCGTTCAGAGGGCCGGCGTCTTCTGCCAGGAGCAGATCCAGGTAGCCCTGCATGTTGGAGAGCGGGGTTTTTAGCTCGTGGCTGAGCGAGCTGAAAAAGCGGGCCTTTTTTTCTTCCAGTTCGGCCCTGGCGCTGACATCGCGGAATATCTCGATGCCCCCGATAATATCGCCGGAAGGACTGCGCAGGGGGGTGATGCTTACTTCCATCACCAGTCGCCGGCCGTCTTTCTGGAGGGCCTTCACGGTCAGGGGCGACTGCAGGGGTTCTCCCGTTTGCATAGCCCGGTGCAGGGGGCAGAGCTCTTTGCCGCAGAGCTCGTTGCCCGCCATGTCGGTATGCTTGAGGATGTCGTCGGCGCAGCGTTTGCCGAGCACTTCGTCCTGGCTGTAGCCGGTGATTTTTTCGGCGGCCTGGTTCCAGAAAACGATATTGCGCTCGGTGTCGGTTATGTAGATCCCGTCGCTGACCTGGTCTAATACCTGGGCCAGGAGGGAAACTTCGGCCGGGATTTCCTGCCGGTTTTCGCGCGGAAAAGGCTGTTTTCCGGGATTACGGTTATTTTTTGTCATGTTCAGGCCTCCTTTCTGCAGTTTCCAGGATATTGGCCAGCACCGGCTCAAACCACTGGAAGTAGAAGCGGTATTCTTCCGGCAGTCCGGGAATGTAGGTCAAAAAACGCTGGATGGTTGCACTCCCGGTCAGCCCCGGCGGCAGCAGGGCCGGCAGCTGGTCGGCGAAGTCGCCGGCAAAATAGATCCTTTTTGCCTCACCGGGCGGGGCGTGCTTGATTACAGCCGGAAAACGCTCGGGCAGGTTTCTGGCCCGCAGGGCTTCCCGGGCCTCTTCAAGAAGGGGCGGTTTGTAGTAGGCGAGGACTTCAGTATGTTCGCTCTCGCCGGCTTCCAGTAGCTCCACCCAGTACAGGTAGGGCACCTCCGGCGCTGCACCGGCGAGCAATTCGTGATCTGTGCTTTCTACCACCGGCCAGGGGGCGTCAAACTGGTCCTGTTCGATAACGACCATGTCGGTGTACCAGCCCAGGGCGGTAACATCTTCGCGCACGAAGACCATCCCGGTGCCTTCCCGGTCCCATTCCCGGCCATAGATGCGGGTGTAGAGCTCTTTCATCCAGAAAGCCGTCTCATCGAGGTCGGCATAGTAGCGGGCCAGCCAGCCGTCGTAGCTGACCGCAAAAAGATCTTGTAACAGTTCTGTCGCTTCCCGGTCAAGGTAGGTTGGATAGCCAAAAATGTTGTGCTCGCCGATTAGGATCTGGTTTTCATCAGCGGCAAAATCCTTTATTGCTTCGGCTTCCGCTTGATCAAAACCGCCGTAGATCAATTCGATATCCTGGTGCTCGTAGGGCAGTTTTTCTTCGTATACTGCCAGGCCTTCTTCGTAGTCGTAAATGCCGTAGGTATCGGCCAGGTAGAGCAGATCGAGACCGGTTAAATTATCCCCGGACAGGGTTTCCCTGGCCCCGGTTTCGGGGTGGTAGCCCAGGTAATCTTTGTCCTTTTGGTAGAAGTGGCCTTCGGAACCGGTATAGCGGTGGTGGCCGGCAATCCAGAAGATAGCCCGGTGTTCGCGGTAGTCCGGTTCAGGCACGGTTTTGTCGACCACAAGCATGTTGATTTCCCTGGTCGGCAGGAGGTGCCAGGTCAAGATGTAGCCGCCGATTAAAAGAGCTATGAGAACTAAAACATGCCAGCGCTGCATTTTACCCGCCTTTCTGCAATTTATCTAATAAGCCCCGGGCTTTTTTTACCCGGTTAAATGTTACCTGTGCCTTCTCTGCCGGGCCCGGCATAGTCTTTTTGGCTCATAAGCCGGGTCTGGTTTGAAAACGTCCGGGAAAGTGAAAATTTCTGGTTGCAAGCGTCTATTTTGGGGCCCAGATCTATCCTGTTGTTCAGTCCAGCTCGCCGAAGTAGCCGGCGATGATATCGTAACTGTCTTTGAGGCGGAACCGGTACTGCGGCTCCTCCCAGCCAGGCCAGCGGTAGGGGGAAGGGGTAATATATTCTTTGCCGCGGCGGGGCTCGAAATCGATCACTTCCGGCCTGTTTTCCGGGCCCGGCGCCGCCTCGTTTTCCCGGCTGTAAGTGGCCGCGTAGAAGCTGAAGCCCTCTGTTTGGGCCGTGGAAAGCTCGTCCCGGGCCGGGTGTTCGGTGTAATCGCCGTGGTCTCTTAGCAGCCGGCGCTCTGAAGGGTCGGAGACGTTAAGGAGCATCCAGGGCAGGCGGACTACAATCCGCCCGGTTTCTTCTTCCACGTACCAGTGGGCCAGGGAATTGTAACCGGGCTCACCGGGGTCGAAAGGCCCGTATTCCAGTTTACTTTCATCTGAGTACTGCGCTTCAAACACCCTGCTGTCGGGGGTAATTCTTTCCCGGTTGACCAGGGTTTCAATCCGGGTAAACTCTTCTTCCGGGTACCGTTGGGGGTAGAAGTTGAATTCGCCCCGGTTATAGGAGGGGACGGTTAAAAGGTCCGCTTTTTCCGGTGAGGCGATATGGAGCATGAATTCAACTCCGCCGGGCAGCTCCGGCAGTCCTTCAAGGGACAGGGAAAGAGCGCCTGTGTCAGCGGTGCCGGTGTCGATGCCGACGGCAAGGCCGAGTTCTTCCCAGGGCGGGCTGTCGCTCACCTGGTCTGTCCCGCTGTCCAGCTCCAAAGCCAGGTAGAGGAAGGCTTCATCTGCTCCCGTTTCCAGGGATTTGATCTTGCCGAAGGAAGCGGAATGCCCTTGCGGGGCCCTGAAGGCTTCTTCAGTTTCGCTTTCATGCCAGGTGGCATAAAGCTGTTCAGGGCTGCGTTCTTCCGGTTCCACGGCCAGGAGGCCGTAATTTTGCTCGGGGCACATGGCGTTCTGCCACAGCACCTGGCGTTCCCAGGGGACCATGAACGATTCGGTGTTCCAGGTCTTCTTGGCCCATTCATCGCTCCATTCAAAGATGATGCCTCCGGCGTAGCCCTCGTCCACGATCGAGCGCATCATCCGCACCGTCATTTCACCCTGGTCTGTTTCATCGAGTCCGCCGTGGTGCAGCCCGTCGGGGCTGAGGTGGGCAGTGTTTAAGGAAGTGGAGATGCCGAATTCGGCTACCAGGGCCGGGTATGAAGGATGGACGTCCATAAACTTTTTCAGATAGCCTTTATACCTGAAAACCCCTTCCTCGTCTGCGTATTCGGCAAAAGCCGGCTCGTTGTTCATGAAATCAGGGTAATTGGGGTAGATATGGTAAGCGCCGAAGAAGCCTGCTTCGCTTTTTGGGCCGGACTCAAAGATATTTGGATCGACGGTTTCGCGGACGTTGTAGCCCGGGGTGCCGTCTTCTTCGTACTCGGTTTTGTGGTCGAGCGGATCTAAGGTGGGCCAGCTGACAAAGCCGACCGGGTACTGCCAGCCGTATTCAGCCTGGCTGTAAGCGAGGGCATGGTCGCACATCTCGGCAATCCAGGTTTCGGTCGGGGAAGCCCGGCCTGGTTCGGCCCGGACGTAATCCCCGTCATGGCCGTCCTTTTCGGGGTTTTTTTCGTCGGTGGCTTCGACTTCGTCCGGCTCCAGTTCTCGCCCGATCAGGACGCCGAGCAGATAGGGTGAAACGTCGGCCGAGTAGTTGCCGTAAGCCCGGTAGGGCCGGGCCGGGATGTCGGCGCTGCCGTGCAGGGCGTCGATAACTATTTCAATTTCGTCCATGTAGGCTTCCCGGTACTCGTCGTCATGCAGGTTCAAGTCCGGCACCTCGTCGTGGGGCCAGATCTCCTGGACCAGGTAGAGTGGTTCGTGCTCCGGATCGGCGTTGTATTCAGCAAAAACAGAGTAAAAAGCCGGGTCGAGCAGGGTATAAATACGTACGGTGTTTGCATTCATTTCGGCAATTTGTTCCAGCCAGGCGCGGTATAATTCCCGGTCTGCCGGAAACTCGGTGTACCAGCGGCCGGGTAGGGAGGTGCCGATATTGACCCCCTTGATCAATAAATCAGACCAGTTTTCACCGTCGCAAACTTCAATATACCGCTCCCCGGTCCGAGCAGCAATAAAAGTGTCGTTAACAACCCCGTGAGTCTTTTCAGGCCGTGCTTCTTCCCTCTCACAACCAAAAAGGATTGCAGGTATAAAAAAAACAATCACCAGGACAGTAAAACTTCTCCAGCGGAACAATTTTGGCACCTGCTTATAACAAAATATCATGTGCATAAATTATAGCATACCAGCATAACATATAACATAACAATATGGTTTTTATAAAATGGCGCTGAAGTTCTTTCATGAAAAATTAGATACTTTAAAATTGTCGGATCAACAACCGGCAGGTGGGAACAACTCTGTAGCTCACAACAATAAAAATTGCAGATATATGCTCACCTATCCGGCAGTTTTTTTGCTAACCCGTATTGGTAGAGGTTTTGTGGGCAGGGTGACACAATGTAATGTTACTCCAGGGTTTTGCAGGAAAAGAAGTTTAAATTGGGAGGGCACCTGGTGGACACAGAATAAAAATTTTGGTAAGATTAAAATTAGAAAAGTGAATAAATACAGCTAGATTATTCGTTTAGGCAATAACTATCATGGTTGTGTTTAATTTGGAATAATTACATTTTAATGTTATAGTTTCGATCATTTATCAAGCCGGCAGTTTTTATCTACTAGAACCGATCAGGAAATCTTACCTGTGATTTTCTATTGAGTTTTAATTGAACATACAGAAGTGAGGTGTCAGTGATGGATAGTTGTGAGTTTGGCAATTTGTTAACAGCACTTCGAAAGCAAAACCGTAATGAAAACGGGGAAAGCTGGAAGAGGGAAGATCTATGTGAATATATTCACTTAAACCCCCACCAGCTGGGTCGGTTAGAGCGGGGTGATCGAAAGTACCTGGATACAGAAACTCTTCAACTGCTGGCTGAAGCGTTTAACCTGACTACCCTTGAACGCAAGGAATTTTTTTTTGCCGCAGTCGGTGTCGCAGATGATAAGTTGATCAACCCACTGGATGCGGAGTATGAAGATACCCTCAACGACTTAATCTCCACAATAAAAAAAATGCATGTTCCGGCCTTTGTCCTTGATGATTATGCCGATATAGTAGCGGCAAACCAACTGATGCTAAAGTTATACCAGGTAGATTCGGACTATATTTTGAAAGCCGGTGAAACTTTCGCCGGCTTTAATCTGTTGAAGTTCATTTATTCACCAGGTTCAGGCTATGCAGAGGTGGTTGGCAGTTCATGGTCCAATATGGCTAAAAAAAATTTGCATTTTTTCCGACGGGTTACATTGCGGAAAAGGCAAAAAGCCTATTTTAAGAAGCTGCTTAAAGAGTTATGTAAGGACAAACTTTTTGACATACACTGGCATGAACTGAGCAGGGGACCTTCATTTTCCGATTCGGTATACGATACATTTCAATGGAACCATCCCGGTCATGGTCCGGTTAATTTCATATTTACTGAGTCACTGGTGCCAACGAAGTATGGCAATCTTTATCTTTTCACCTATGTTCCGGGTGACATAAAAACTTCCACCATTTTTTTAAACATTGCAGAAAAAGTGGGCGAAAAAGTACAGCTCCTTGCCCCCTGGCCTGATAAGCCTTTGAATTAGGACTCCTTATTTGCGGCTGATGGCTAAAACCCCTGCGGAACAGTTGGCATCTGAAAGTATTTATGCATTAAAACCCGGAAACAGTTCCTTATAATCGGCATGTGCCAAATGGATTATTTCATGAGTTCCTTTTTTTGCAGCTTGTTCGGGGTGCATTTCTGATTTTTTGAGTCCGGCATTTGCTTGTAGATTAGAAGATGGTCATTATAAAGGTGCAGGGAGGTTGCTGATGGAAAAAGGCTACATGCAGGTTTATACCGGAAACGGTAAAGGTAAAACTACCGCCGCCCTGGGGCTCGGGTTGAGGGCTGTCGGCAGCGGACTTAAGGTGATCATGTTTCAGTTTTTAAAAGGTCTTCACAGCAGTGAACTTGATAGCGCAGCTTTGCTGGGAAAAAGGTTTCAAATCATCCGCCTGGCTGAAAGCGGCAAATTTTTTGGCATACTAAATGATTCTGAAAAAATAAAGCTCAAAGGGCGTCTACAGGGTGAACTGCCCCAAATCCGGGAGGTCCTTTGCAAACAATCCTGTGATGTGCTGATCCTCGATGAGATTATGGCCGTTATTCACGGCAAACTGCTGACGGTTGAAGAGGTGTGCTCCCTGATCGATTCCCGCCCGCCGGTTATGGAAATGGTCCTAACCGGCCGCAATGCCCCGCAGGAAATTATAGCCAGGGCCGACCTGGTTACCGAAATGTGTTCTGTCAAGCATTACATGGATCAGGGGGTTATGGCCCGGCCGGGTATAGAGAAATAAAAATACCTGGCTGTAAGTAACGGGTAAAAGGCTGTTTATCGTTTACCGGGTTTCACTAATAGCTGATCACAGCCATGAAATCAGAAAGGACAAGGAAGCGGAGTGCAGCGCCTCCACGATTTTCCTTCCATTTTTGAAAGATAAGCTTACGGCAGTTATTGATCTGCCGGTTATTTATGCTGATCTTACATCCAAAGAGTAAAAAAAACCGCTACGTATCTAACGGGTATGACACCCAGATATTAAATCACTACCAGTAGACGCTGCTATATTCAAGCACTTTGTATTCTCTGCATCGTAGCATAATATGTTATATTATGGCTGGATTAAGTGGCCCGGGTGCCTGGCTGCCGGGGCCGGTAAGGGCGAAAAAGAAAAACTCAGGCTTAAATACCTTTACCCGTGCCACTGAACGAATTCCTGCGGTGCTTTTTTCAGACTGCGGTACGTGTTTAATACGGCATCAGGAGCGGGATAACCCATGGGGATGCTGACAAGCAGTTTTTTATCTTCTGCAACATCAAGGAATTCCTTAATTTCTTTTGCGTATTCGGTTACCGAAGCCTGGATACAGCTGCCCACGCCCAGGGAATAGGCGGTTAAAATCAGGTTTTGGGCAAAGAGCCCCATGTCAAAGATTGACCATTCACCCAGCGAACTGTCCATAAAGAGGAAGGCAACACAGGGAGCCCCGTAAAATTCATAGTTCATCAGCCTTAATGCTTCCCTGCCTTCTTTGTCTTCTCTTTTAACCCCTATAGTATTCAGCCTGCGCGCGCCATGTTCTTCCCGCCTTCTTAACATTTGTTCCGGCCAGCTGGCTGGCGCGGGGATGTCGGGGCTGGTTGGAGCATTTGCTTTTGCCAGCTCCAGGAGCTTTTGTGACAGTGTATCTTTCTTTTTGCCGGTGACCACGGCCATCTCCCAGGGCTGGGTATTGGTATAAGAGGGGCTGTTGCTTGCGGCTTCAACTATTTTTTGCAAGGTCTCCCCGGGGACAGGATCAGGTTTGAAAGCGCGGTAACTTTGCCTGCTTTTAATACATTCAAAGGCTTCCATCGGCAAAACCTCCTTTTTTACATAATACTGATATAAAAGTTTAATGTCAATTTTACCGTTCTGCCTGCCGTCCGGTTTTTCAATAATCTGTCCGCTAATGATTACTGCGTTTGTCGTTAAAATAAAACCCAGGGTGTGAATGCGGGGCCCGGAAACTGAGCTTTGGCTATCAGCCGGCGTAAAGTCAAACTCTTCAAGCTTGATTGCTGCTGCCCCGCCTGCTTACCGGGCGCAATTACAGCTGGCTGAAGTTTAGTTTCTCTTTCTTGAGAAATCCCTCCGATTTATGGTAAACTATTAATTACAAAGATTATGGCAAATACAAAAACTAAAACTCCAATACTCAATTGCATGTTACCATCAGGGATATAGGTGTTATGCTTGATTTCAGGTTTAAGCAAAAAGAGATCCCGGATAGGGAGGTTAAAAGATGAAGGGCAGGACTTTAATTATAGTTATAATAATAACCTTTATGGTGAGCGCCGGATGTGCAGAGGAACATCAGCTCGGCCTGGAGGTCGAGCCTGAACAGGGTGGCACTGTAGAGGGTGCGGGAACTTACGAACACCAGGTAGATGTAACTGTGGAAGCTGAGCCTTCTGAAGGTTACGTTTTTGTCGGCTGGAAAGAAAATGAAGAGATGGTGAGTAGTGAAAGGAGCTACAGGTTTGAAATTGTAGAAGATAAAAATCTGGTTGCCCTTTTCGAAGAAGAAGTTGACTATAAAGAGGTAGCTCTTTATTTTGGCTGTTCAGAGGCAATTGAAACCGGTGATACCGGGGAATATGGTTATGTGCGCCCTTTCATAATCGAAATTATTGATCATGAAGATCCTGAAAAGCTTTTGCGGGTCACCATGGAGAAACTGATCAAAGGACCTGATCCGGACAAAGAAGAATTCTCAGCAGTTGTCCACGATACGGTGGAGATCCTTGACCTGGAAATTAATGAAGATGGCGTGGCTGCAATTAATCTTTCAGCGGAGATGTTCGGAGATCAGTGGCCGGGAGGATCTTTGGCCGGCAACGTGTTTATCCAATCAGTTACCTGGACGGCTACGCAGTTTCCGGATGTTGATGAAGTAATGGTCCTGGTCGAAGGGCAATACTGGGATGACGGTCACCGCATATGGGATCGGCCCAAAACACCCGGGGAGAAAGAAGAAGCGCTTCCTGCAGAGATTGAAGAGTGGATCGACTATTCCCGGGATATCTGGCTGGCCCAGGCGCGGGAATATGAAGGTTCGCTTTACCTGCTGGCCACTTTCGGGAAACAGCCTAGCGGCGGTTACAATGTAGAAATAACCGATGTAATCGAGGAAACTGACCAGCTTACAGTCGCAGTTAAATTTACTGAACCCGGCGAAGATGAAGTTGTGACCCAGGCTATTACCTACCCTTATGATCTAAAAAAGATTGATCCTACAGAGCTGCCGGTGAATTTTGTTGCCGAGGGAGACTTTGATTATGTACCGATGCTGCACTCGCTGGATTGGTTGCCGCCGCTGGTTGCCGGCAGTGAAGATATCAGGATCCTGTTTCCCGCTCCAGGCGATACTGTTTCCAGGCAGTTTGCAGTGGAAGGAATAGAGCTGGTTTTTGAAGGTGCAATCGTTTACAGCTTGTCAGACAGCGCGGGAAATGAGCTGGACAGCGGTATTGCCACCGGCCATGGCTATAAATGGGGTCACTTTACAGCGGATCTGACGGTTCCCGAAGAAACAGAAAGCGGCGAAGAGCTGCTGGTGGAACTCTATTCGGAATCTCCCAGGGATGGCAGCGTGGAAAACCTGGTCGAACTTGATCTGGTCCTTGAATAACTGAAAAAGCATCCAAACCAGGAGCCCTTGATCAATTCTACCGGCACGAATGCCTCCCTGGTATATTTATCGCTGCGGGTTAAAGCGACTCGTGCTTTTCTTTAAGACGGGCATAGATGTAGGTGCCGAAAATCATGCCCGCAAAGGTGAAGAAGCCGTACAGCTTGCCTTCCCCGAGCTGGGCCAGGACCGTTCCCGGACAGGCCCCGGAAATGCCCCACCCTAAGCCGAAAATAGCTGCGCCCAAAAGGCTCCAGGGACCGAGTTTCTTGTAGCTTATATTTAAAGGCTCGCCGCTAATGGTCCGCTGCTTGCTTTTTTTTAATACCTGCATGCCGATTGTCCCGACTATAATAGCGGTAACTATTACGCCGACCAGGGTATAATCTTCGCCGACAAACATGCCCACGATCAGGTCATACTCGGAAGCTCCGACCCGGCTCAGGGCAAATCCAAAGAGAGTTCCAAAACCCAAAAACCCAAGTTTTTTGTTCATAACCAGCTTCCTCCCAGTAAGGTTATTCGGATAATATTGGCGGCTGTTATCCCGCCGATGACAAAAAGTATGGTAGCTAAAATGCTTGAGATGTGCAGGTTGGCAATGCCATGGATGCTGTGTCCGGAAGTGCAGCCGCGGGCGATACGGGCTCCCAGGCCGAGCAGGATACCGCCGGCAAAAAAGTAAACGCCGTTTCCCAGGGCAGGCCACTGCAGGGTATTTGTAAAACGACCCATTTCTGCTGTTAAGCCGGGGCTGCCGGCAAGGGTAGAGGAGATAAAACCTCCGAGGATAATTCCGCCGATAAAATAGACCCGCCAGCTCCAGGTTTCAGAGAACTTTGATTTTATCCACTTTAAGTGCCGGGAAGGAAGAATAATTTTCACCAGGTTCCCGTAACCGGTGGAAACTCCCAGGGCTGTATTGTAGAAGTAGTAGAGCAGGGGAACCAGCAGTCCGATGATGATCCCCCCGGCCCAGAAGGGCCAGGGTTCGACAAATACACTTTGTATGAACGCTGTGATCATTGGCCATCACCGCCAGTTTGCAGCTGGTAGCCGGCGGCAGCCCAGGCCGTGGTTCCACCAAGAGCATTGATTACCCGCTTGAAATTTCTTTGTTTCAGCAGGCTGGCGGCGGTCATGGAGCGGTTGCTGGTGTTGCAGAGGACAACTACCGGCTTATCGGCATCCCATTCTTTATAGCGGTGGCGCATATCAGGGGTTGGAGCCAAAATGGTGCCTTTGATGTGGCTATCTTTATACTCACTTTCTGCCCGGGTATCAAGGACCAGAGGCGGATCACTGCGCATCCATTCCCTCAACAGGTGGACGGATATGGTTTCGACCTTGCTGACGGGCAGGCCTTTTTTAATCCAGCTTTCAATGGAGCCTTCCAGATAGCCGGCGATATTATCCAGGCCGACATTGTAGAGGGCGGTTTTAATTTTTTGCAACTTGTCTTCATTGTCCAGGACCAGGATAAGTTTATCTTCCGGCGGCACAATCCAACCGGCGAAAGTAGGCAGGTTGCCGTGTTTGCTGATGCTGTATGATCCGGGAACGTGAGCGGCGGCAAAGGAATGGTAGGTTCGCACATCGATAATCGAGCAACCTTCCGTTTTCATTGCCCCCTCAACCTCTTCGGGTTCAAACGGCCGGGTGGTTAATGTTTCCCGGATCAGCGCCGGGCCCTTCCGGTTAATTTCAGTGCAGCGGGCGAAGTGATCGGGGGCAGCCGGCATATCGCTCAGCAAATCCTTTTTGAAACTATCCAGTTCGGTGTGCCGGAGGGAGTCGTTAAACCTGCGTTCAGTGCCGATGGTGCTCCACAACTTGGCTGATAGGGCTTTTCCGCACAGGGAGCCCATGCCGTGTGCCGGGTAAACTTCGACATGATCGGGCAGTTCTTTTAACTTCCTGAGGCTTTGAAACAGCTTTTCAGCAAGTTCTTCCTCCCGGCTGGGGAAAAGGTCCGGACGGCCGACAGCGCCGACCAGCAGTGTGTCCCCGCTGAAGGCCATAACTGGTTCCTCGCCTCTTTCGTGGTCAGTTACGACATAAACCGTGCAGTCCGGGGTATGGCCGGGGGTTTCCAAAAGCTTAAAATGCAGGTTTTCGATTGTGAATTCTTCGCCATCATCAATGGGGCGATGGGCAAACTCACAGTTGGCAATTTTTGGCGCATAGATTTCTGCCCCGGTGGCTTCGGCCAGCTCCATGTGGCCTGAAACAAAGTCGGCATGCAGGTGGGTTTCAAGAATTGCTGTAATCTGCATATTGAATTCTTTCGCTTTTTCCAGGTAAGGTTCAATAATGCGGACCGGATCGACCACCACGCATTTATTCCCGCTGCCAATAACATAAGAACATTGGGCTATGCCCGGGGTGTAAATTTGGGCAAAATGCATAAGATATTCCTCCTCAGGGTTATTTTGTACAACCGTTGAATTAATTCAGGAAATCCACTCCAGCTGCGACTGCAAATATAGCTTGCCGTGGTTTCAAACAAACTGCAATATGTGCAGTCAGCAAACCTTAGCAGATCCAATTAAACAATTCAGTCATTTTAATCCCTCCGGTATTATTAAACTACTGCCAGAAAACCGCAATAACGGCAGCTGCAGCTAAAAAGCACAACAAGCTTATAACCAGGCCAAAGCGCATAAACGAAGTAAAGGAAAAAGGAGCCTGGCTCAGCACCATCAGGGAAGCCTGGTGAGTGGGAATCAACAGGGTCAGGTTAGCCCCGGCGGCTACAGCCATTAAGGCCGCAGCAGTTCCCAGGCTGCTGTCTGCGGCGATAGCCACGGACAGCGGGGCCATAAATACGGCGGCGGCTGAGTTGTTAATCGCATTGGACAAAGCAGAAGAGACAACGATCAACAGCAGGATAAGCCAGAAAGGAGAAAAGCCTGCCGTAAAACCGGTAAGAAAAGCTGATAAAAGTTCCAAAGCTCCGGTATATTCCAGGGTTTGGCCGATGCCCAGCATGGCGCCCAGGAAAAAGACAATTTTTAAATCTACGTTTTTGTACGCAGCGGCCGGCTTCAACACTCCGCTGAGTATCATAAGCATTGCTGCTCCGCCAAATCCAAAGGCGGGGTGAAGCAGGCCGAAACTTACAGCAAGCACGGCTGCCAAAAGAATGACCAGTGTGACCTGGCGCTGCCGGTTAGCCAGCGGAGAAAAGCTGATTTTTTCATCAAGCATAAAATCATCAATCCCGGGGTCAGCACTGTTTGTGGTATGCTTTTCCGCCGGGTTTGTTTGATCCGGTTCGGCTGCTCCCGGGTCTATTCCGCAGGATCTACAGACTATCCATACAATAAAGGCGGTGAAAAGCATGGCCAGGCCGTGGGGGGCATAATCGAACATCCTAAAGGACTGGCCGGTGGATGAAAACATGTACGAGGCGATTATGATATTGGGAGCGCTGCCGATGAGGGTAATTGCGCCCCCTAAAATAGAGGCCATGGCCAGGGGCAGGCCAAAGCTTCCCGGACTGCTCCCGGAACGTCTGGCCATGCGCACCGCAGTCGGGAGCATCATCCCGATGGCGCCGACATTGTTCATAAAGGCTGAAAGCAGGGATCCGGAGGCAGCAACACTAAGAATCTGCCCTCTCAGGCTGTGTATACGCCTGGCCAGAGCCTGGCCCAACCCCCGCAGGAGACCGGACTCAATAATGCCTCCGCTGATTAAAAAAACGGCGATGATTGTGGCCAGGGCGGGATGGCCAAAACCCGAAAAAATTATATCGGGCGGAGCAATTCCGGCCAGTCCTAACACAAGCAGGCCCCCAAGGGCTACCATATCTATCCGGAACCTACCGGAAGCAATCAGGGCCAGCACGATTAATAAAACACTCCAGGCCAGTATTTTCATTATCCCGAGGTATAACTCCTTACATGATAATCACTCTTAATATTATAAAGATTATTATAAATGAAAAGTTGTAATAAAAAAAGGGTGCCTGAATCGTGCCCGTCATGCCTAAATGCTTTTTGTTAGTAAACCCGGGGTCTTAAAATTTTACACCCGGCTCTTGTAGTCATCGCTACAGGGTATGCAAACCATCTGTCCGTTTTTGACCCTGGCCCGCGGTTCCATCACTTTTTCACCGCATTGGGCGCAAACAACCGAGTTAAATATTCTTGCCTTCTCCGGAACTTCAAATTCGGTTTCCTGCACGCGTACCACTTTATCCAAAGGTTCGTTAAGATATTGTTCCAGCGCGTCTGCATTCATTTTTGAAAAGCGTTCTTGTTCTTCTGCAGTGGCTTTTCCGCTAAAAACTTTCTGACGTAGCGCAGTGAGTTCAGGGAAACGGTCCGGGTCAGGCCCGATGGCGACAATGCGCACAGCTTTATTATCTGAGCGGCGGACAAAAGTGTAAACTGGCTTGCCGTGATCATAATAGATAAAATTGCCCTTGCCGATGGTGCAGCCGGTAACATACTGCACGGCATCTACAGAGCAGTTGTCATTTTCCACGGCGGCAACGATTTCTTCATCGACATCGCGCTCGCTTTGCAGTTCTTTCAAGGCAGCCTCAGCTACCCGGTAGCCGGTAGCCAGGCCGATGCAGCTGTGCCCGTGAAATTTAACCACTTCATCCCAGCTTGGTAAAGATTTCATGAACGCCAGTCCTCCTTTGTAATTAATTATAGCATACAGTGTTACGAAAATAAATGTTGTAACATTAGCTGATCAATCCTTCGCTGAACTTCCACCTGTTCCTGCTAGAATTATTAAGTATAATTTTTTAGCCGACTGGCGGGGAGGTGGGGGTGCTGACAATTTTTTTGTTCCGGTAGTCCCGGCCGGTAAAAGTTGTCATGACATAAATAATGTTGAAAAATCTTTATCAGGCGTAAGGTCCTGTGGTATGGGGGTTGCATGCAGCAGTAGTTAAATTGGCCCAAAACACGGTTATATTAGACAAAGGACGGTGAGATCCTATATAATTCGTTAGGAGAGCTTTGTAAAAGCTGTGCCGGTATTTAAGACCCGTGGTAAGAATTCCGACCATAGCGCCAGAGAATTTATTTTAAGCAGTGTTTCGTTGTGTCAAAAGGTTTGATAACCAAAGCTAAAAAGGGCATCCAAAGCAAGGGATTTAATTATGGCTCTGCAGGATAACGGTATAAAAACAGGTTTGAAGATCAAAACATACACAAATATTATATTTGACCTTGACGGAACCCTGGTTGACTCTGTGGAAGGGGTGACCGGTTCAGTCAGGTATGCGCTCGATAAATTTGGCATCAAGACAGGCGAAACTGAACTGAAATCTTTTATCGGGCCGCCGCTGCAGTGTTCATTCAGGGAAAGGTACGGTTTTAACGAAGAAGAAGTCAGGCAGGCCATTGAATGGTTTAGAAGCGATTACCGGGAAAAAGGGGTTTATGAAAGCAGTCTCTACCCTTTTGTTCAAGAAATGCTGGATAAGCTTGATAGAAGCGGGAAAAGGGTCTTTTTGGCAACCTCCAAGGCTACCTGTTTTGCCGAAATAATCCTTTGTCATCTTAAAATCGATCACTACTTTGCCGACGTTTCCGGAGCTACGCTGGATGGAAAGCGGGTTGAAAAAAAAGATGTTCTTGCCCATCTGTTTGAACAAAATAGCTTCATTGATCAGTCAAAAACAGCTATGGTCGGAGACCGTGAGCATGACATCGTAGGCGCCCGCGCCTTTGGTCTGGATTCGTTTGCCGTTACCTACGGATATGGATCTGAGGAAGAACTCAGGCAAGCCTGTCCGTCTTACTATGCTCACTCCGTTTTAGCGCTCACAGAAATGCTTCTTAATTCCGGTTTATAGATGCCCCCGTTCTTCTGGTGCTTTTCGGGGCCACGCCGGAAATACTGGGCCTGACCGGGGAATATGTAATCGTTATTACCAGTGGTATGGGCAGGATTTCCGGTCGCCTGTGCAGAAAATTTTAACGGGAATGCAACTTTATAGAAACCCGAGATATTCGATTAAGAAATTATTTGAGGTGCCGGCACATGTCTTCTGTGGCTTTTTTCCGGTTTTATGCCGAGCTGAATGATTTTATTTCTCCCGGCCGTCGGCAGGTTGCCTTCAGTCATTCATTTTCCGGGCAGCCAACGGTTAAAGACTTGATCGAATCGCTTGGTGTGCCCCATACCGAGGTCGACTTGATCCTGGTCAATGGAGTATCGGTCGACTTTTCGCGCCGGGTTGCAGACGGTGATCGGATCAGCGTTTTTCCGGTATTCGAGGCGCTCGATATTTCACCGCTTTTACAGGTCCGGCCCGAGCCTTTGCGCGAGCCGCGATTTGTCCTTGACACCCACCTGGGCAGGCTGGCTGCCTACCTGCGCATGCTCGGCTTTGATACCCTCTACCGGAACAGTTACACCGACGAAGAACTGGCCGAGATATCCGCAAAAGAGCGCCGTATTCTTTTAACCAGGGACCGCGGCCTTCTCAAGCGTTCGCTTGTTACCCACGGTTATCTCGTGCGTTCTGATGAATCGCGCGAACAGATCTCGGAGGTGCTTTCCCGTTTCGATCTGCAAGCCTTAATCAGCCCTTTTA
>SLRT01000059.1 GCA_007130825.1 Syntrophomonadaceae bacterium
TGTTTAATGAAATCGCAAACCGGGACAGCGAGCTCCAAGAAACCATGCATGCGCTTACCGATTACCGGACCTACCTGGATTTTGATATTATAATCACCGATCAGATGGGTAATAAGAGCAGTTTTTCCAAAGTGGCCCGGGACAAGTCCGGGGGAGAAACCCAGGTTCCCTTCTATGTAGCGATTCTGGCCTCTTTTTACCAGGTTTACCAGCTTTATCGGCAAGGTGATAAACTACGCCTGGTGGTTTTTGACGAAGCCTTTAACCGGATGGATGCCGACCGGATTGAAGAAGCGATTCGCTTTATGCAAAAGCTGGGTTTTCAGGCGATGATAGTGGCCCCAACCGGGCGGATTCAATTAATAGTTCCCTATATGAATACCAACCTGGTAGTGATGAAAGAAAACTTCTCCAGTTTTATCGAAAAAGTAACACGCCGGGAATTGATTGAGGCGGAGCAAAAAGCAGAGGTGCAGCAGGCTAAAGAGTGATAACTCAATAGTTGCAGGCAACTCTTCTAACTGTACAGGTGGATTATTTCTAATCTTACCTGTAAACCTTGTTTGATTTTATTTCGATTTTTTTGCAAGTGTCCCTGGCTATTATTTCAACAGGAATTTAAAATCCACTTTTGTTATACCGTTTATAAAGATCGGGGGTTGAAAAATGCACAAATTAAAACTCAGTAACCTCCAAAAGGAAATTTTGAATAATCTTCTCGATCGTTACGAAAAACGCCGGGATTATGGAGCCAGGCAAAAAAGTTCCCGTAGAACTATGTTAAAAATTGATACCCACAGTTTTCCTGATTATTACCACGTCAGTGACAGCAGTTATCGCCTCCTGTTCAACTCGGAAGCGCAGCAACTGGAGCAAGAAAACTTGATTACCCTGGATTGGGAAAGGTTTAACGAGGGTGAGTACTTGGAGCGCATAGCTCTAAATGAAAATAACCTTGAAGTTATTTATGGCCTCCTTGAACGCAGATCGAAAAAAGAGCTGTATCGATCCGCCGCTCAAATCATGGAAAAATGGAGTGAAAGCGCACCTCCCGAACTGGAGCACTTTTACAGTAGCGTCCTTGCCGATCTGGATCAGCTAAAAGCACTGCCTGCTCCGATTAAACCCGGGCGCGAAGAGGAGTTAATCCAGGTTTTGCAAGGGCTCCATGCCTTTTTTGAACCGAGGAAAAGCGAGATTCCCAAACGCTTACTCAGTGTTCGCTTATACGGCAATTCCAAGCGCTGGCAGGAGCTGGAAAGATCTTTGGTAGAAATCCTGAAAACCTACTGCTTGAGCGAAAATGAAACAGACGGAGATCAAACCGAGATACTTGCCGAAAAAGGGATCGTTGATAATCCGACCCATATTAATCTTTCCGGGCCATTAATTATTACTACAAAAAGAGGACGAGTAGATCTTTCTGCCTTTTATCCTGATCTCGGTCTCTCATCAGAAATGGCCAAAGAAATGCAAGTTGAGGCATGTGAGGCCGAGGCCGTGATCACCGTGGAGAATAAGACTTCTTTTTATCACTATCTCTACAATGCTCCTGCAGGCCATTTAGTCCTCTACCTCGGTGGGTACCATAATCCACCCCGCCGTGAACTGCTTCAAAAGCTCTATCATTATCTGCAAGATAACAATCCCTGGGCCGGTTTTTATCACTGGGGAGACCTGGATTTCGGCGGTATAACCATCTGGTATAACCTGGTCAAAAAAACGGGCATTTTCTTTCAACCAATATATATGGATGTGGAAACTTACCTCAAACACCTGGATCAGGGTCAGCCGTTTGATGAAAATTATAGTTACAAGCTGGAACAACTATTGACTAACCCGGCCCTGGAAATATTTCATCCCCTTATTCAAAAAATGCTGGAGCACAAAATGCGTCTGGAGCAAGAAGCAGTAGCTCTATAAGTAATTAATCATGGATATGGTCGGATATTGAATTTATCTGCTATAATCGGTAAGAGCAATGCTCAGGTTTTAAGAGGGCTGTTAGTGATTGTTATATTTAATGGGTTTTCTACTTCCAACATTTAATTGACGGCTGTTAGTGAATATTGATATACTTTCTCGGAATAACTGAAATCGCCAGTCATCATAATTTAATTTTTCAGGAGAGATTACCGTAAATAAACAGTTACTTTTAACGATTGTCTTAACCCTGATTGCCTCTATTTTACCGGATATTATATTTCGGGAATGGACCGGAACCATACCGGCATGGCTGCCTTATGTTAAACTGGCAGTTTTGGCGGCTGCCGGTATAGCCTGCAGATTAGCACCGGAACTGAAACAGCTTGCCCGATATCCTGTTGTGCTGGCAACCATTATCGCTGCATCGCTTTTTACCGGTTATCTCGGCGGGCTGGCCTGGTGGCAGTCGACTTTTGATCCAGGTACGTTCACCGGAAATTTTGGCGGAGCTATACTGCTAAAATTCATTGGAATTATACCGTTAATTGGCGTATTAATTCTGTTGTTTAAGTCACCCCGGGAAGTCTACCTGGCAGCAGGTGACCTGTCGGTAAAAGCAGACCAAATAAAATGGCTGGGTATCGAAAAAGATAAGATCAGCTGGGGAAAGCTATCGGTTATCTCAGCTGTACTGATTGCTCTCGGCACCTTCCTGCTGACAATATTCACAGTAACCGGTTTTACAGGACCTGATGCACTGGGTCAGCTAATCAGCTACCTGCCAGTAATTGTTTTGTTCGCTTTGGTTAATTCGCTTAGCGAAGGTATTGTATACAGAAATGCAGTACTCGGACCGCTAAAGGCAGTTCTGCCGAAAAATCAGATCGTCCTGGTTGCTGCTGTTTTTTTCGGAATAGCCCACTATTACGGCGCTCCCAGTGGGGTGGTCGGGGTGGTTATGAGTGGAGTTCTCGGTTGGTTCATGTGCCGGAGCATGTATGAAACCGGGGGGCTGGCCGCTTCCTGGATCATTCATTTCTTACAGGATGTTGTTATCTTTTCCACATTACTGCTGATGACCGTTTATATATAACTGGCATGAACTGTTCTAAAAGCAGCCGTTTTAATCCTCGAGGACAGTTTTCTCCAATTCCAGCGGCTCCAGGCGCCGGCCGTTCTTGTAGGCCCGCATATTGCCGCCTGATATTTCATCGATTAATACGATCTGCCCGCTGCTGTCCATTCGGCCGAATTCAAGCTTGATATCGTAGAGTTCAATACCCTTTTTGGCCAGCTCATCCTTGATGATGCCGCAGCTTTTTTGGTTCAGATCCTTGATCATCCGGCACTCTTCTGCAGAAAGCAGGCCGAGCAAGGCCAGGGCATCTTCGGTAATGGGCGGATCACCGCGTTCATCGTCCTTGAGGGTAAATTCCACGAGGGCATCCAGCGG
Source organism: Syntrophomonadaceae bacterium (assembly GCA_007130825.1). Taxonomy (GTDB): domain Bacteria; phylum Bacillota; class Dethiobacteria; order DTU022; family DTU022; genus B1SED10-74M. The sequence goes on from SLRT01000059.1 coordinate 3,380, forward strand.
CTGTTCCTCTTCGATATACAGGCCGTAACGGCGCAGAAAACTGCCCACAGCCCGGTAGCGGCAGATAACTTCGACACCCTTTCCAAAGGCCCTGGCCGGTTTAACCGTCATGGTCTGCCCTTCAATATTGGCCTCAAGATAGTGCGTCGGTATCCCCTTTTCTTCCAAGAGCTCAAAAAACATCTTTGATAAGCGCAAGCCCGCCCTGCCGGCCCCCTCGATTTCCAACCCAACCTGGTTGGCGCCGGGGTCAAATACACCGTTTTCTCCGGTGACTTCGTCTTTAAATTTTAACAGGTAGCTGCCGTCAGCCAGGGCGTATACATCCTTGGTTTTTCCCCTGTAGACCAGTTCCATTAAACTAAGCTCCCCTCTAAAATATTTAAGTTTAATTTTTTATATAGATTTATAGTTCTGCCCGGCAAAGAGATTTCCTGCCCATCATAACCGGCGATCAGCTTTATATGATCACTGCTTGCTGCAAATCCCCGGTATTAAAAGTAAAAGGAAATAAAGTTTTGGTGGAGAAACTAGGGTTAAGGCGAACGCCGGCCGACCTGGTGTACGCCCTGGAAGGCTGAGGTAGATTTCAGAAAAGCAGCTGAACCCGAAGTGGTGCCCCTGTTTACGAGGCTTATGGCCTGGTACTACCATAAGGAAGCGAATAGCCCTGCCCGTGAGATAAAAGATAAGCGGGCAGACCTTTATTTGACAAATCGCTTTACTTTGCTATATATTTACTGTTAGCAAGGTTGCAAGTTATGGTTGTAATCACTACGAATAGTAATACAGGTTAAAGGGGAGTAGCCATCGCCCCCGGGTGCAGGTGGAATCAACATCCTGGCTTCACGGCAAGCCTGGTTCCACCGTTGATTGAGCTGAGGACAGTCAACTGGCGAGACTTTTAACGCGGGTTAAGGCCGTGTTAAAAGTCTCGTTTTTTCGTAACCGCGGCCTGTAATAATGGAAAGCTTAAAAACACAAGGATGGGGATATTGCCATGGCCGTTTTGTTTGGAGCATTTGTAATGATTTTTTTAGCCGAAATGGGCGACAAATCCCAGTTGATGGCATTTGGCCTGACCAGTTGTTACCGGGCCCGGGCCATCCTGGGGGCTGTATTCGTCGCCACCCTGGTCAACAACGGTGCGGCCATTTATATCGGGACGATCTTTGGCGAACTGCTGAACATCGATGTTGTCAGGATCATCTCCGGCCTGGTTTTTCTCGGTTTTGGGGCCTGGACCCTCCTGGAAAAAAGGAACTGGTCGGAGCCGGTTGCGGCCCGGGAAAACCTGGGTTCTTTTTTAACCTTGGTTTTTTTGTTCATGCTGGCTGAAATGGGTGATAAAACCCAGATTGCTTCAGCGGTTTATGCGGCTACCTACAAGGAGCCCCTGCTGACCCTGGCCGGAGTTATGGCCGGTATGCTTTTGGCCGATGCCCTTGGGATTTACCTGGGAGTGCGCCTGCGGAACATCATACCCATGGACAAGTTAAAAATCGGTTCCAGCCTTGTATTTTTCATCCTGGGAACACTCAACCTGGTTTCTTCTGACCTGTTCCCAGTGGCTGCTTTGCTGCCGGTAGCCGTATTCCTGGCCCTGGTTGTAATGGTCTATAGAAAAAAACAGAAAAGTTACAACCATAGGCTTTAAGACGGCCCGGGCATATAATCTTCTTCCTGGCCGCTGCTTTATAACAGGTCCAGGCGGGTGATATTACTCCGACCTATTACTCATTGCTGTTTGCTCATTTGTAAAATGGTTTTTATACTTTTTAAAGCAAAACGTTTTTTATAGAGCAGTTTAGTTTAAGCTGATTTACACGAGCCTGCCTGTTATGCCGATCCGATATGATCACCATAAATAAGCAGTATGGCCTCTTTAAAGATTCTAGAGAGCATAAGCGTCATTATCTTTTACGTGTTACAACAGCTTTTTTACTAACTGTGGGAATTATAAAGTTCAGAGATAATCAAGATTGGTGGGCCACTTCATATACTTCGATTTTAGGAGGCATTCCTGTAATATCTTTTGCAATTTGATTTGCTACTTCCTCTGCAGCAGGCATACTGGCATCCAGGGCATCCTTGGTATCCCACAGGGTAACAGTCATGGTCTTCTCATTATTGGGATCGGCCAGCACATAAGAACCCTTTGCCTCTTTAAAGCCTTTTTTATCAAGATTGTTGAGAAACTTAACAACTTCTTTCACGTGGTTACCGGGGAACGTAATAACTCTGGCATGCATAAACTTAATCCTCCTTTTGGTAGATTTATCTTTATTATATTGCAAATATTGTGCTCGATCAAATTGTCCACACTGCCTAATACCCGGATGATATCAGGCAAAATGCCGGCCGGCCGGATGATCCGGGCGAGCAAAAATGGCAGTTTCCTTTTCCCGGCCGATGGGTTGACTGGTTATTTTTTTGCCCTTATAAAATAGTAACTCTATAGGGTTTATAA
>SLRT01000087.1 GCA_007130825.1 Syntrophomonadaceae bacterium
GAGAAGAGCCACGAGGAAATTGCATTAATAGATGGAAGGGTACTTGAGCTTTATTCTGCTCCCATGTTTGGACATAATGAGCATTACTACGGGCGAGTCTATTATTATCGCGACATCACTGAACGCAAAGATGCAGAAGAAAAGATACGATATTTAAGTTTTCACGATCAGCTCACAGGGCTTTATAACCGTCACTTCCTGGAAAAGGAAATGAAGAGGCTGGATACTGAAAGGCAGCTGCCAATTGGTATGATCATGGCTGATCTAAACGGCCTCAAGCTGGCTAACGATACTTTCGGACACAAAGCAGGAGACGAAATGTTAAAGCAAACAGCCGAAATATTAAGAAGCTCCTGTCGCAGGGAAGATATCATTGCCCGCTGGGGAGGGGATGAATTTATCATTTTTCTGCCGCAAACCACAGAAGAAGACGCCAAAGCCATATGCCAAAGGATAGAGGAGAAATGCCAAGAAACTTATGTTAAAGACATGTCCCTTTCCCTGGCGGTAGGTGCTGCAATTAAAAACAGCACAAAAAAGGGCCTGGAAGAATTACTAAAAGAGGCTGAAGAGAATATGTATAAACATAAACGTGCAGAAAGTCAGCAGGTAAAAAGTGCCGGGCTAAAAACAATGCTCAAAAGTTTAGAAGCAAAAAGTTTTGAGACAGAAGCTCATTATTCAAGCATGCAGGATGCGGCTCAAAAAATCGGTAAGAAAATAGGTCTTTCTGAATCGGAGTTAAGCAAGTTGAAAATATTGATTTCACTGCACGATATAGGAAAAATAAATATTTCAGCGGAGATACTGACCAAGAAAGGTCCTTTGACAGCAGAAGAATGGGACATTATTAGGAAGCACCCTGAAACAGGGTATAGGATTGTACGTGCCACGGAAGAGTTTGCACACGTGGCGGAAGACATTCTCAGCCATCACGAACGCTGGGACGGTTCAGGATATCCGCAGGGGCTAAAAGGAAAGGAGGTGCCCTTGCCGGCCAGGATAACAGCCATTGCCGATGCTTTCGAGGTAATGTCCAGTGGAAGACCTTATAAAAAAGCCATGGCCCGGGAAGAAATTATTGCTGAACTAAAAAGGTGGGCCGGCAGCCAGTTTGACCCGGAGCTGGCAGATGTTTTCCTGACGATTTTAGAAGAAGAGCATTAGCTGCCCAAGTTTAATACCGCTGATGTATCATTTGCAAACGTAACCCCTCCCGAAATCTCCTTCGTATTCTCCACCGTTCTTTCCTCGCTGCAGAAAAATAGCGCTCAGTATCCATCATTTCCATGTCCTTTTCCATTTCATCTGGCAGCTCTTTGCTTTCTATGTCCCCGCTCTTCAAATAGGAACTGCAGTTTCCTGGCCTGCAGATCGAACCTGCTGCGGAAGCTCTCAAAAATCGCCCCGTTCGGCTGCTTTGGCCAAAACTTCAGCTTTTTCTTACGCCTCGGCAATTATCTGCACCTGTATAAATATTGATGAAGCGTCGATACTATGGTAACATTGACCTGCACAAGATTTTAATAATGCATTCGTTCCTAAAGCTACACAGGTAAATATCATAAGTAGCATAAAAAAACAGGAGGTTAAACCATGTCATTGATCACTATTACTTCATCTTTTGGTTCCGGTGGTGAAAAGATCGCAAAAGAGGTATCGGAACAGCTTGGAATAGAATTGTTTGATGACCATAAAGTTCAGGAAAGAGCCTTATCCATGGGCATTTCCAGCAAAGAACTGGAAGGTATTGACGAGAAGGCGCCACGTCTTTTTGACAGGCTTTTCACCAACAAACCGGCCGTATACCTGGATCTTCTCGGCTCGGTTATTTTTGATATCGCAAGTGAAGGCGAAGGTTTGATCGTCGGGCATGGCGCACAGGTCTTTCTGGAGGACTTTAATTGCGCCCTTCATGTTTTAATCCACGCCCCGGAGGAAACCCGGAGCAAAACGCTGAGTGAAGAACAGAATATCACTGCAGAAGCTGCAATGCAGTTGGTTCATAAAATGGACAAGCGCCTGGGAGACTTTGTCCAGTATGCTTTCAATCGCGACTGGAAAGATTCTTCAGGTTATGATTTGGTAATCAACCTGGAAAAACTGGGCACCGATTGGGCTGTTAAACTTATTTCGGACCTGGCCGGATCTGAAGAGGTTAAAACATGCAGTATAAAAGCCATTGAGGAAATGGAATCTTCCTCCCTCAAACGCAAGATCGACGCCGCCATTATAAAAAACAACCATTCGACTATTTATCCCGACTTTGTTGTTGAAGTCACCGGCGGTGGAAAGGTTCATCTCAGTGGCCTGATGTTCAGTAATGACGAGCTTGAAAAAGTGATAAGGGTAATTAAGAATGTGCCCGGAGTTACTGAAGTTACATCCGAAATAGTCATTGTGCCATCATCATATGGGGCTTAAAAAATAGGATTACAGATAAAATTCCGCCAGGGATGCCCGGGGGTACATCTGGGTGGTAAGGTGTAGTGATGATTCCACCACCAGGTTTGACCCTGTAAATACAGGCGCTGAAATTGAGCAAACAGTTGGAGTTGGTAAGTGTATTAAACATTTGCTGCCCCGGGGGTTTTTGCCTCACGAAGATCAACCTGCAATGATTTTTCCTAAAGAAGTTCATATAACAGTTAATCAATGATTGGAACCAGGTAATCTGCACGCCGGGTTATAAAAGAGTAGGAGTCACCAGGCTTGGCGGCTCCTACTTTAAGAAGGTTTTTTAGCTGTGAATATAGTTTGCCTGTTTACGAAAGGTCAAAACGATCTGCGTTCATAACCTTGTTCCAGGCCGAGATAAAGTCGTTTACGAACTTATCCTGGCATTCGTCACAGCCGTAAACTTCCGAAATTGCCCGGAGCTGGGAGTTCGAACCGAAGATAAGATCCACCCGGGTGCCGGTCCACTTGAGTTCGCCCGATGCCGAATCACGGCCCTCGAACTCGTCTTTGTCTCCATCTACCGCTTCCCAGGTCGTGTTCATATCAAGGAGGTTCACGAAGAAGTCGTTTGTGAGCGTCTCCGGTTTCTTGGTGAAGACGCCGTGCTGTGACTGCCCGTAATTGGCATTTAACACGCGCATACCGCCAACCAGAACCGTCATTTCAGGAGCGGTAAGGGTTAACAGCTGGGCCCGGTCGAGCAACAGTTCCTCTGCCGGCACCGAATATTTCTTTTTAAGGTAGTTGCGGAAGCCGTCTGCTGCCGGCTCTAAGGCCTCGAAGGCATATACGTCGGTCTGTTCCTGTACTGCATCGGTGCGTCCCGGATAAAAAGGAACGGTTACATTGTGGCCGGCGTTCTTTGCAGCCTGCTCTACAGCAGCACAGCCACCTAAAACGAGCAAGTCGGCGAGTGAAACCTTCTTCCGGCCTGACTGGGCGCTGTTGAACTCTTGCTGGATTTTTTCCAGGGTCCCAAGCACTTTACCCAGGTGAGCAGGCTGGTTGACTTCCCAATCTTTTTGCGGTTCAAGGCGGATGCGCGCCCCATTTGCCCCGCCGCGCTTATCGGAACCCCGGAAGGTAGACGCTGAAGACCAGGCTGTGTAGACCAGCTCAGAAATTGAGAGGCCGGAATCCATGATCTTGCTTTTCAGCTCTGCGCTATCTTTTTCATCAATCAATTCGTGATCTGCTGCGGGCACCGGATCCTGCCAGATCAGTTCCTCTTCTGGAACTTCCGGCCCGAGATAGCGCGAGCGCGGGCCCATGTCACGGTGGGTCAGCTTGAACCAGGCCCGGGCAAAGGCATCTTCGAACTCTTTCGGGTTCTCGTGGAACCGCCTGGCAATCTTTTTATAGGCCGGATCCATCTTCAATGAGAGGTCAGCTGTGGTCATCATCGGCGCATGCCTAATATTAGGGTCTTCTGCATCCGGCACGGTATTTGCCGCCTCCGGGTCTGAAGGGTTCCATTGCCAGGCGCCTGCAGGGCTCTTCACGAGGTTCCAATCATATTTAAACAGGGTGTCAAAATAGCTGCTGTCCCATTTTGTCGGGGTCGGTGTCCAGGCTCCTTCAATGCCGCTGGTGATGGTGTCACGGCCTTTGCCGCTGCCGTAACTACTCTTCCAGCCGAGCCCCTGTTCTTCGATGCCGGCGCCTTCGGGTTCAGGGCCCAGGTGGGAATCCGGCGCGGCCCCGTGGCATTTGCCGAAGGTGTGGCCCCCGGCAATCAGCGCCACGGTCTCTTCGTCGTTCATGGCCATCCGATCAAAGACCTCCCTGATATCATGGCCTGAAGCGGCGGCATTCGGTTCACCGTTCGGCCCTTCCGGGTTCACATAAATAAGGCCCATCTGCACGGCGGCAAGAGGGTTTTCGAGATCCCGGTCGCCGGAATAGCGTTCGTCGCCAAGCCATTCGCTTTCGGCCCCCCAGTAAGTGTCCTCTTCGGGCTCCCACACGTCTTCGCGGCCGCCGCCAAAACCGAAGGTTTTAAATCCCATCGATTCAAAAGCACAGTTGCCGGCCAGGATCATCAGGTCCGCCCAGGAAATCTTGCTGCCGTATTTTTGCTTGATCGGCCATAATAAACGGCGGGCCTTGTCCAGGTTGGCGTTGTCCGGCCAGCTGTTCAGCGGCGCTAAGCGCTGGGCCCCCGAACCGCCGCCGCCGCGGCCGTCGCCTTTGCGGTAGGTACCTGCGCTGTGCCAGGCCATGCGGATGAAAAGCCCTCCGTAGTGGCCGTAATCGGCAGGCCACCAGTCCTGCGAGTCGGTCATCAGGTCATATAAGTCTTTTTTAACGGCTTCTAAATCGAGCTTTTTAAATTCTTCAGCATAGTTAAAGTCGTTGCTCATGGGGTTGACCAACTCTGAGTTCTGATGAAGAATCTTCAAATTCAACTGGGTGGGCCACCAATCCCTGACAGAAGGGCCTCCTAAAGCAGTAGGGGTTGAAGGCTTTCCCGTTACCGGGCATTTGTTTTCTTCACTCATTAATTTTGCTCCTTTCGGTTAATGTGATTTATATTTAAAAGGCATTTTGGGCAAACGCCTTTAAAATATACGTTTTTGTCACTAACTTTGAAACCGGCTAATTCTTCGGCTGCTATTGATTCAAGATCCAGCTTAAAATTAAAGATAGCCTCGCATTGATCACATTTAAAATGCCCGTGGGTATCGGTTATTATGTCGTAGCGGGTTTCCTTGTCTTCTATGGATAGCATTTTTACCAGGCCGGTTTCAACAAATAAGTTTAGGGTGTTATAAATAGTGGCTTTCGACAGGGTGGGAATTTCATCTTGCAGGCCTTTAAAGATCTGATCCACACCAGGATGGCACTGCTTTTTAATCAAATACTCCAGGACTTTAATCCTCTGGTGTGAGGGGCGGATATTTCTTCTGGTTAATTCGGTTGATAGATCTTGAAATAAAAGGTTCATTATGCCCCTGCTCTCATAATTTATAACCGGTCAATCTTTGTAACAAGTATTACATGCATTCTATTATAAATTGATTCAATCGTCAATCTAGACAGTTCAATTAGAACGGTTCTCGAGTAAAAAGCAACACGGAGGGACGGTTGTGTGCCTCGTGGCATACAACCGTCCCTCCGTGTTCCCTCCGTGTTGTTATGGCAGGCAATTAACTGATTTCAAATTTACTTTCTTTACCCGGTATCCATTGAATTTCTATCTCAAAATCATGCTTTTCGCCCTTGGTTTTATACTGGATTTCCAGTTCAATCTGACCTGAAGGAGCGATTTCATAACTCTCTTCTCCCTGTTTGACGGTAAACGAACCCTCATTGATTAATTTTTCACCGATATCAATTAAGTATCTGCCGATTTCTTCCTTGCTTAAGGGCTGTTCCCAGTCAACATGGACCTGCTTTTCAGGTTTGTTCTTTTCTCCACTCATTTTTCTCCGCCTCCTTATAAATTGTAAATATTTGCACTTAATTCTTTTTTTGATTAACTCACTGTTACTGGTTGGTTTTATCCTTAAAATAAAGTTGTAATCTAGGAAATGCAGCTTGTATTTAAGATTCTTGCTTGAACAGAAAATATCCTGCCCGTTAAGAATTATTGGTGGTTGAAGTTAAGCCAGAGGAGTTGTAAATAGATGAGACGGATGGACTGCCAGCCCCCTGAAGTTATTGAAAGGGACCGGTAAATTTATTGATGGGTGGCTCAGGAGCAGGTTACAGCTTAAAAGAAGCATTAAAATGGCCTGGGGTTACAGCGGCTAGGGCAGTTGAAATTGAGCCTGCGGTGGTCGGGTGGAACCGGGAATTTTTAAACCATGGTAATGAAGATGCCTTAGCCGATCCACGGGTTCAGCTGTATACCGGTGATTTTAAAGATCCGTTGCAAAAAAAGCCGGTTCTCTATCCAAGTAGAAGGCGTTCTAAATGACCAGGTGGTGTTTGTCAATACCGGTAACGGCAGCACCTGGCTCAGCCTGCCTGGCAATAGTTACTTATACAGCTCTGAAGGGCTGAAGGATAACACGTAAACTTAATTAATGAAAATATTGTTGCAATAATTATGATAAAATGTGAAAAGTCAAAGGATTAAGAGATCCGATATAGAAAATATAGGCAAAAGCTATTCATCCCGGGAGTAAAGATACCCCTACCGGAGGAAAAAGTATGAAAAGGAATTGGAAAATCATCCTGGTTGCAGTCCTGGCTGTGGTAGTTGCGGGAATCCTGGCTTTTCAGTATTTAGAGGGAATCAGGGTGGAGGTTTACCGGGTTGGCCGGTATGATTTGGTTGAAAGTTTCACCGAAGAAGGAGTCCTGGTTTCAGAAGATGAAAGGACTGTTTATTCCCTTTATCAGGCCGGGATTGAAGAAGTCTTGGTAGAAGAGGGTGATGAGGTTGAAGACGGGGACTTGCTGGTTGTTTTAGATGCCGAAGAGTTGGAGCTCAAGCTAAGCGAACTGCGATCGCAGTTAAGAGCGGTTAATTCTGAGATAGCAATGACCCGGGATAGCCTGGAGACAGCAGAAGATAATTATGAGCGCATCGAGGTCCTTTATCAAAGAGACTGGGCTACTAAAATAGAGCTGGAAGAAGCGGAAAAGCATAAAAAAGAAATGCGCTCGGCCGTGGAATCCTTAGAATCGCAGCGCAGCGCCATAAGCGCGCAAGTCCAAACGGTTGAGCACCGGAAAGATAATTACCGCATCAAGGCTCCGATAGCCGGGGTAGTGGTTGATTTAAATGCTGAGGAAAAAGGGGTGGCCGGGCCCCAGTTGCCCCTGATGCGCCTGCTGAAGAAAAATGAGGTGGAGCAAACCATACTTGTTGAAACCAGGGTCCTTACCCGTGATGTTGAAGAAATTCATGAAGGCCAGCAAGTAGAAATGGTTTTTGAAAGAAGAGATGAAGATCTAAAATTTTCCGGTGAAGTCGAAAAGATCGCTTCCTATGCTGAGAAAGATATTTCACCGCTGGGCCTTGAAGAAGAACGGGTAACGGTGACTATCGATCCTGATTTGAATGATGAGATTAACCTTGGCCCCGGTTACAAGGTGGATGTGGAATTTGTGATCAGTGTGGTCGAAGATGCTTTGCTGGCCCCAGGGCGAGCCTTGTTTACATACGAGGGTGAGGATGCCCTGATGGTGGTAAGAGATAACCGGGCCCGGGTCCGCAAAGTTGCTGTCGGCGCTGAAACGCGGCAGGAAGCGGAAATCACTGAAGGAATTAATGAAGGGGACCTGGTGATTCTGGATCCCGGGGTGGAAGGCCTTGAAGATGGCCGAAGGGTTTTTTACGACACTGACTGAGAGGTGTCCTGGTAATGGGTGCGATTTCACGTTATTATGTTCTTTTTTGCCTGGCGGCCCTGGTGGCGCTGGGCCTGGCCACTTACAGCCTTTCGACAGCCGGCACCACCGGTGGGGGTCCTACCCTTGACATTGAAGATTTAAGCATCCGGATTACCGGATATAATACCGATTACCGGATTATGACTTTAGAGATAGAAGAAGCTGAAGAGAGTCTGGAAGAAATCGAAGCGCTGCGTAAAGAAATGGCAGAACGGATTCTTGAAGTTGAAGAGCCTGAGATCAGAAGGCTGTTTGAGACCTTGCTCGATTTGCTTGAAGAAGAGGAAAACCAACTTAAATATGCTGTTAGTCGTTTGGAGATTGAAAGAAAAATAATGGCTAAAACCCTGGTCAGGCAAGCTGAAGAGCTTTATCATACCTACTTTGCCTTAAAAGGTGAAGAAGCAATATTAGCTGATAATCTTGATTACCTGAAAGAGCTTTTCGCTTTTGAGAAAGAAAAGCGCAAGCAGGGCATGGTCACCTGGCAGGAAGTAGAAAGGGCCGTGATCCAGGTCGAGCAGGGCCGGTTGATCCTTGATACAGTCAAAGACCGGCAGGAAGATATTTTAGGTGAACTAAAAGTGCTTGCCGGTTATGATTTAGACGTAAGCCTAAACCTGGTTGCTCCCCCGGACCCGGAGCCAGAAGAACTAAATCGCCGGGAAGCAGTAGAGCATGCGGTTATTGAAGGACTTCAGGTAAAGATGTATGAACAACAGTACGAGCTGGCCAGCGGGGAAAAGGAAGCTTTAAAGCTTGAGCAGGCCAAACGGGAAGCCCGGTTACTGGTGGAAAAAGCTTACCGGGGGGCAAAGCAGGCTGAAAATGCCTACCGGATGAAAGAGCGAAAGCTGGATCTGGCCAAAAATACCCTGGAGCGGATCGAAGCCCGCCATGAAGCAGGACTGGTGGACGGCCTTGGATTAATGGAAGTAAATTTAAAGCTCATGGAAGCACACCAGGATCATTATGAAGCCGCACTTGAATACCAAAGAGCTTTGAGCGAGTTCCGCCTGGCCAGGGAAGGAGCCTTTTTAACTGCAGATAATGTCCGCTGATCCGGTTTTTAAGAGGATTTGCCAGGTAAGTTTTGTTGAAGGAGGCGAAGGTTTTGGGCTCGGAACTGATCGAGGCCTGCAACATAAAAAAGCGCTACCAGATGGGCGAGGTGACAGTCCATGCCTTAAGGGGAGTTGATTTTACACTTTATGACGGGGAATTGGTGGTGATCCTGGGTCACAGCGGGTCGGGTAAAAGCACCCTGGTTAATATTGTCGGGGGGATGGACCAGGCCAGCGAGGGTGAACTTTATTTCAGAGACAGGCCCCTTCATAATGCCAGCGAGAATGAGCTTACTGCATACCGGCGCAGCGAAGTCGGTTTTATTTTTCAATTCTACAACCTCATGCCCAACTTAACCGCTTACGAGAATGTCCACCTTGCGGTGCAAATTGCCACTGACCCCCTGGACGTAGATCCGCTTTTGGAGCAGGTGGGATTAATTGATCGTAAAGAGCACTTCCCTTCCCAGCTTTCAGGGGGCGAACAGCAAAGGGTGGCAATTGCCAGGGCCCTGGCTAAAAACCCCCGCCTGCTTTTATGCGATGAACCCACCGGTTCACTTGATTTACCAGCGGGCAAACAGATATTGAAACTGCTGCGTGATTTTTGCAGTCACTACAACAAGGCAGTGGTGATCATTACCCATAACACTAACATCAGTTACATGGCGGACCGGGTTATTCACCTAAAGGACGGCCTGGTGGAAGGTGTAAAGGAAAATTCTGAACCGCTCTCGCCGGAGAAGGTGAGCTGGTAATGCTTTTTAGGAAGATGTACCGTGACATCTGGAGCAATAAAGGTTCCTACCTGGCCTGCCTGGTGCTGGTCGTCCTTGGATTAACAACCTATACTTCTTTTTCTATCTCCAGCGATAACCTGGAACTTTCCAAAGAAATTTTCTACCGGGAACAAAATTTTGCCGATGGTTTTGCCGAACTCACGGCCATGCCTTACCGGGACGCTGAAGGGTTGGCCCAAATTGAAGGTATCGACCAGGTCAGCGGCAGGGTTACCAGGGAAGTGAGGGTGCTTTACCCTGAAAGCGATATTGGCATTTACTTAAAGTTCGTTTCCCTCGAACTTGATAATCCGGACCGGGTTAACGATGCCAGGTTGTTAGAGGGCAATGAACTCCGGCAGGGCGAATTTGAAGTCTGGGTAGATAACCAGTTTTATGATGTTCACGGGCTGGAGTTGGGATATGTTTTGGAAATCCTTGCCGGTGAGAAAGCCAGGGAGATCACTGTAGAAGGATATGCCATGAGCCCGGAGTTTACCTATCCCCTCCGCACGGAAGCAGAAATTTATCCCAATCCTGAACAGTTTGGAATTGCCTTTACTTCCAGGGAGACAATGTGGAACTTTTTCCCGGATCTGCAGGGCAGGGTTAACAACCTTGCTTTTACCCTGGAGGAGGGGACTGACTTTGACGAGGTTAAAGACCGCCTGGAACCGGAACTGGAAGCGTACGGCTTAATCAACCTTTATTCCAGGGATAATCAAACCAGTCATTTAATTCTCAGTGAAGAAATTGCCCAGCTGCAGAGAATGGCTTTTGCTGTCCCGCTGATGTTTTTAGTTATAGCGGCCTTGATTTTATATATTATGCTTAAACGCCTGGTTGAACAGCAGCGGGGCCAGATCGGCATTCTTAAAGCTTTCGGCTACAGTAACCGGGAGATCATGTTACATTACCTTACTTATAGCATCACCGTGGGTTTTATTGGCGGACTGTTGGGCGGAACGGCCGGGATCTACCTCTCCCGCCCGCTGAACTGGCTGCTTTTGGAATTTTTCCATGTGCCGGAGATTGATGTTGATTTTTCACTTTACTACTTTGTCCTCGGGGTGCTGATTTCCCTGGGAATATTTCTAGCCGCCGGTTACCAGGGGTGTAAATATGCTTTAAAGTTAAAACCTGCTGAAGCGATGAGACCGCCGGCTCCGGTTTCAGGCAGGAAAACGGTTTTGGAAAAAATCCGCTTGTTTTCAAGCATGCTTACTATCCAGGGTAAAATGGCGGTCCGAAACCTGGCCAGAAACCGCAGCAGGACCGCTTTTCTTTTCATTGGCGTTACCTTAAGCTGCGCCGTGGTGGTAGTAACCTGGTCCCTTAATGATCTGGTGGATAAGCTTGTTTTTTACCGCTTTGAAGAAGTGGAGGTTTATCATGCCCGGGTAAACTTCACCGAGCCGGTTTCCCGGCAACCCGTGGAGAGGGAGCTGGCAGAACATGCTGAAGTTACAGGGGTGGAACCTTTGGCCGAAGTGCCGGTGCGCCTGTCTCACGCCTGGCGGGAAGAAAGTGTGGTTTTGCTGGGCATACTTAAGGACAGCAGTATGTATATCATCAGGGATGCTGCCGGCAGGCGAATTGAACCTTCTGAGCAGGGAATTATTTTATCCGAACGTCTTGCGGAAAAGCTTTCGGTTGAAGAAGGGACGAGTTTAAAACTGGCAAGTCCTTACCTGCGTGATAATGAAGATGAACAAACTGTGGAAGTATACCGGGTAATCCCTCAATACCTGGGAATGAACGCCTATATGGAAATAACCGGTGTGGAAGCTATTTTGCAGCAGGGTAAATTTGCCACTTCGTTCATGGTCAATGTGGGAGACGAACGGATAAATCCCGGTAACGCCGAAGATTATTGGGACACGAACGATTTCCGGGAAAAAGATCTGGTCAGGGCAAACATAGCAGGGCTAAGAGATTATTACCGGGAAAGCGATTTGGTAGCGGGCGTGGATGGCACTGAAGAACAAATCCGGGAAACCCGGGAATTAATGGAGACCTTCGGCATGGTGATTTATCTTTACGTCTTGATCGGCGTGGTAATCGCTTTTTCCATAATCTATAGTTCAAGCTTTATAATCCTTTCTGAACGAAACCGGGAACTGGCCTCAATGAAAGTGCTGGGAATGACTTCCCGGGAAGTCTTTTCGGTGATTACCTTTGAGCAGTGGTTTATCAGCTTTTTTGCCGTCCTGGCAGGGCTGCCGCTGGCCCAGGCCATGATGGAAGGGTTTTCAAGAGAATTAAGCACTGATTTATACACAATACCCGCGGAATTGTCTGCGCAGGCCCTGTTAATGGGGGCGTTAATTACGGCTATTTCCATATGGATAGCCCAGCGCTTTGCCTTAAGAAAAGTGGAAAGACTGGACCTGGTTGAAGTGTTAAAGACAAGGGAATAAGTACTTGTAATAAGTTTTTTTTGACAGTGTGCACGGGTGTATTTTACTATACAGACAACCTTCACTCATGACAGATCATGAAAATCGCCCCATTTCGGTTCATGTTTATCCCGGCGCTAGCAGTGATTCGGAAACCTTACAAAACCAACGGGGTAATTTATATAGGCCCTGATCTGTATTGTATTAAGTTACCTCAAAGTATGTAGTTAAGGCAACTTTAACGGAAGTGCTGCAATGATCAATTTCACAACCAGCAAGGTACTCAGACAAAAAACCGGTGATATTATAGATTTTGAGTTAATGGCAAACCACATTTCCTGCAAAGTTGAGCTGCTTTGTTGAAAGGCCTGGCCACACTGTAACACAGCACAGCACCATCCTCCCTGCTTTCCTGGCAATCATAATATCCCTTTCTAAAGTTTTTAACTTTTTTGGAAGATTGCCCGTTTTGGCCAAATCCCCAGCTTATTCACGGGTTTCCTGCCGGTAAACAGAACGTGATCCGGCAATAACGATGATGCTTAAGATCAGCAAACAGATGATTCCGGCAAAACCGATTAATACAGGATCGTCCATAAAGAAAAGGACGATTTCTTCCATGGCAGACTCAAACGCCTCCACCGCATCGAAAAAGAGGGTAGCAAAACCGGTTAAAAGCGCAATCAAAAAGACAAAATGCGCCCCCTGCCTCATCAACAAAGCGTTAATCTCTCTGGCCTCAATCCCCCTTTCGCTGTAGTCATTGGCTTGATCCTGAAACATATTGATAAAACTGATGACCAGGCAACCAATAAGGACCAGGGCACACCAAAAAGCAAGTTCCGGTTCATAAAGCGTGGTTTGAAACTCTAAGTCAAATCTACCCAATAACAGCAAACTGAACCAGTCAAATTTAGCGTAGCTTAAAACTGCGGGCAGGCAAAACAAAATAGAAACTAAATAGAAGGCTTTGATCAGATCATTTTTATTGGAGATAAAAAGTAACACTATGAGCAGCGCTCCCGCGGTGACAGCCAGATCGGCACTTAGTGGCGCCTCCAGGTAAGCATCCAGTATTGCATGGGGAGAAGTGCTTCTAAGCACGTGCAGATTAATCGCGTAAACTATAAGCATTAAGAGAAACTTGATCAGGCTGATCAAGAGGTTCATCTTCTGACCACCTGCCTCAGCAAGGTAGTTGTAAAACTGGAGCGGGTGGGATTCCAGTCAATCCAGGTAATCCCTCTTTTTAAACCACCGGTGTTAATGCGATCCCTTTTTCTCAAGATTTCCGCCGCCACCTTTTCAGAGGGCGTAGAAGCCGCCAGATCATAACCGTCGATATTAACCACCATCACGGAATAGCTCTCTTTTCTGATAGAGGTGTATTTCATCAGTTCCCTGATCCCTTCATCCAGGGCGGAGGTGTTTTCCCTGTTTATCCTGGTGACCACAATACAGAGGGGGTTGTTACCGTAAAGGTAGCCTTTATACCTGATTACAGTTTCCCTGAGCGTCGCTCTTTTTCCCGTCTGCGGTTTTTCAGGTTCGGCCCCATTTTCTTCACCCCGTTCTTTGCTGCTATCGTTTTCCCTGGTTTTTAACCGCAGCAGTTCCTGGAGTATTTTATAATACTGCCTTTTTCCGGCAGCAGGATAAATAAAAAATGGGGCGCCGTTAAAAGTGCAGAGGGCGATACGACAGTCGTATTTTGTGTAGTAGTCCACAAAGCCATTTACAGCTTCCAGGGCGCTTTCAAAAACATTTTCCACGTTGGCCCCAAAATACATGGCCGAAGAGTGATCCAAAAACAACCACACCGTTTTTTTGCCTTCCTTTTCATATTCGTTGACCAGGGGGGCGGCATATGCGCCTCCTGTGTTACGGGCGGTTGCCTTCCAATTAATAAATTTATAGGGATCCCCGCGCTGGTACTGCCGCATTTCGCGAAACTCCAGGGTCGGCAGCCCCATCTTGGCCACGGCTCCCAAAGGAAGCGGTATTTTTGATTTTGTGGTCACATCGCGGATCTTTTTTATTTCCAAAACCCTCGGCCTGATCTCTATCTTCTGGCTGGCGCTAACCGCTTTATTGACCGGGGCTTTCAAATGCAGAAAGTGATACGCTTCGCAGGCAGGTTTGTTCAACTGGTAATATCCGGCGGTGGTGGATCTGACCCGATAACGAAGGGTTGTTTTTAGCGGCCGGAAACCTTTCCATAGAAGCTTTAAATTACTGCCTTCACGCAGTTCAAATTCGCCGGGCAGCAGGTCGAAAACAACAATGGTTCCCAGACCCCTTTTGATTTCAATACTTATTTCAATCGTAAAACTATCACCGGCTAGCAGGATTTCCTGGGGGTAGAGTTTTTTAATCGTTATTTCTCGCGGCACGCCGACCAGCAGCGCCAGGAGCATAAAGAGCAGGGGCGTAAGACTAAGCATGATCAATACCCGGTTCACAAAAATGATCCCCAACAGTAAAAGAACAATCGAAAGCGTGATCAAGTTATTCAAAAGAGGGGTGATTTTAAGCATGTTCCGGCCTCGCTGATAGCTGTTTTGGCACTTCAATCTCACCGATAATCTCAGATAGTACTTCACCGGGCTCCAGGCCCTCCAGGGCATATTCCACATCAATGATGATCCGGTGGGTCAAAGCTTCGGCAGCGACCATTTTCACATCGTCAGGCACGACAAAATCTCTGCCGCTAACCAGGGCAATCGCCCTGGCAAGCTTAAGCAGGGCCAAGCCACCGCGCGGACTGGAACCGATGCGTATTTTATTGTTGTCCCGGGTTTTGCGCACAATTGCGCTGATGTAGTGCAAAATATTGTCATCCACATAAACATTTTCAACAGTTTGCTGCAGGGCAAGCAAATCGTCCTGGGTAATTGCCGCCTCAAGGTTGTCCGTGGGATCATCTTTCCTCCACTCGATCCGGCGCCTCAGTATTTCTGCTTCCTGGTCCAGGCTTTCCACATAACCCATGGAAAGTTTAACCATGAACCTGTCCATCTGCGCTTCCGGTAGAGGATAGGTGCCTTCCATCTCAATCGGGTTCTGTGTGGCCATTACTGTAAATGGCTCTTTAAGTGCGTGGGTTTCTCCTTCGATGGTAACCTGGCGCTCTTCCATGGCCTCGAGAAGGGCGGACTGGGTTTTCGGCATGGCCCGGTTAATCTCGTCGGCCAAGAGGAAGTTTGTAAATACCGGGCCCCTTTCCAGTTGAAAGGACGAGATATCTCCCCTCCATATTTTTGTGCCAACAATATCTGAAGGCATCAGGTCGGGGGTAAACTGGATGCGGTTCCAGTTGCAGCCGGTTACCCGGGCGATGGTTTTTACCAGGAGAGTTTTGCCCAATCCCGGATTATCTTCAAACAGGATATGGCCGCCGCCTAAGAAGGCGGCAACAATTTTCTTTAGCAATATTTCATCACCGGTAACAAACACATCGCTAACCAGGCCGTTAACTTGCTCACACATTTCACGCGCTTGCTCTATTTTCATCTTTTTCGCCTCCCGCTTGCCCAAATTTATTTACCATTTCATTTAGCACCAGTTCCCGCCTGTTTCGGTTTCTTTTCCAGAGCAGATTTTTGCCAAAGCCGGTCATCAAGGGTGGCTCCGATTCATCTGCGTAATCAAGAAAATCTTTTATAACATGGTGGATCTGGTCGAAAGAAAACTGCTTTTTTAAGGCCTCAGCGACAATATAGGTCAGCAGGTTTTTCTTGTCACCCTGCTCGAGAAACTCTGTGACGTAGTTTGCCAGCTCCACCAAGAAATCCCCTTTATTGATTTCTAAGCTTTGCCGGTGTTTGATCCAGCCGGAGTAGGTCGCTTTTTCAACTACAGAATTGATGCCTCGCACCATCGAGATTATCAGCGCCACAAAAACGAGTGCAAGGCCAAGCCATTCGTATATTTGAAACTCCGGGTAATAGATCTGTTCCAAAAAGGGGCGCACATCTATGAAGTAAAAAGCAAATGTGAGAAAAATAAAATATTTAAGGACAGGGACCCCTGCGAACCAGAGTCCGGCGATGGTCAGGTAGCGGTTACTCGAAAGGGTAAGCAAGGCCAAAACAAGCATTACACTCAAAAGGATAAAACTCCATAACAGAATACCTGCAGGCGACAAAACAAGGATATCATCCCCGATTGCCATTTCAAGGTGGTTGCCCCAGGTAAAGTTAAGTAAAAACAAGTACAAGAACAAACCGGATAGAAAAACAAGCACAGCCCGCAACACAGCCTGAAGTACGAACCGTTTGCTTAGAAAGGCCCCGAGCAAGCTGTTAGCGATAAAAATGGCAGCAATGATAAGGGCAGCGTTGGCAGATACCCAGTATCCGGGAGGTACGGGCGGGTTGCTTAAAAAAACATAGGCGGCAGCTGCCAGGGCTAAAATCATAATACTGTTTCCAACCACTTTTGCAGCCATTCCGGTTATATAGGTATTAAACACTTCTCTTAAAAAAGCACCGGCAAGCAATGCGATCACCGGGACGATCAAGAAAGAAAGGTCAACTTCGGTATGTTCGGCAACAACACTTTCTTCTCCCGGCAAATAATAAGCAGCAGAAATCAAAATAAGCAGCACAATCAGCAGGCCGTAGTTTAATTTTTTTACCACACCTTTATTATCTTCAGCCATGTTCATTCCTCCAGACAGCTTGTTATCTTAATTAACAACCGGTAAAAGGCCTTGTAGTCGGCCCGGTCAATTTCTTTGAGGCTGTAAGTTGCATAATCAAATACCAAGGTGATTTCCTGCACTATAGTGCGAGTAAGCTGACCCGACTGCACCAAACCACCCAAGCTTGTTTCAAACAACTCCCGGGGAGTCAAATCCTCGCTTAGAGAAAGACCTTTTTTGCCAAGCTGGACAAATAACTGGTGGGCCTGTTCGATTATTTCTTCGCGGTAATCAACAATTTTGATCGCCGCCAAACCGTAAATTCTTTCATTTTCCAGATCTTTAATGGAAACTCCATAAGCACCTTTTCTGTAATAAATGTGTTCGAAGTTAACAGAGGCCGTGTACAAAAATTCCTTGCTGCTGCCATCGCCAAAAACGATCTGCAGCTTTCTGCCGCTTAAAGATTCTTCTTTAGCTGCAGCCTCGGATATTTTTAATCTTAAAACTTCGTTCACGCCCCAGACTGCTGGGAAAGGTTCTTCTATATCGGGAAATATAACTGCCAGCGGATATTTTTCAGTTGAGGGAAGCACTTCCCCCACTGCCGCGACATTAACATGTTCTTGAACTTCTGCTGTTTCCGGCCCCGCTTCGAGCGGCTCCCGCCTTTTACGCCGGACCTTGACGGCGGCAAAAGCCCCGAACCCGGCAACAAGGAACAGAAAGAGAAGGAAAACCAACCGCTGCCAGTAAAACACTACGATAGTGGTTTCTGCGGTGGCATAACTGCTGTAATAATAATCGGCCCCGGTATAAGTAGCCGTTATCGTCACCGGCTCACTTTCGATGAACCGGAAGTTAAAAAAGGATGTATCCGCTTCACCAGGGTCCATTGTTACTCTTAAATCAAAAAAACCTTCTTGATCGGTGATCAACTCTTTTCGGGGATGGGGATTCCCGGAATTGTTTTTTCTTAGATCAAGCCTTATTTTCTCTGAAGCAACCGGCAACGGGGCAATTTTTTCTGTCAGGCGGCCTTCGATTTGCAACTCATCGCCGGCATAAACGATTTGCGGCAGGAGCAACTCGAGCCTTGTTTCCGCATAAATTTCTACCGGAATTTTTGCGAGGGAAGTGCGGTATTGATCATTTTCCAGCATTTTTACCACTATATAACCAGGTCCGGTAAAAACCTGACCGTCCAAATCAAGCTCTGCAGTAAAAGCGCCACCGGTTAAAGTATTCTTGGTATGGGCAATATCGTCAGGCTCAGGACTTTCTTGCAGGTATATTAATAGCGGCATGTCATCGATCACCTCCCCGTGATCGCCGGTAACTTCGCCTTCTATAGCTAGAGTCTCTCCCTTGATCACGCTTTGATCGCGGGCGGTGATTGTCGTTGTGGTTGGTTCGGGGGGTTGGTAAAAACTATATTCCGGGACGGCATCAAAAGGCACCCAGCCCAGGTGATCAAAATAAATTTCCACGTAGGCGTATAACTGGCTCAAATATACCACCTGGTAATCTCTTTCCGGGTCAGTTCTAAACCCGATGGCCAGGCGGGAAGGGATGGCAGCCTCACGCGTCATCAGGGCAAGGGCGGTATTAAAATGCATCTCACTACCGGCATAGTCTTCAAACAAGAAGGTAACAATATCTTTATATTTACCGGTATTTATAAAATAAGAGCCGGCAAGCCTGTAGTTGTTTTTGAGGTAATCGGTAATTTGTACTACTGTTTCGTAAGGGTTACTTTGACTGTGCATATCAGGCGCAATGTCGTGGTAGACTAACTGATTCAAGTAATCGTCTGTAATAGTGTGATACTTATGGGTATAATCGTGTTGAAGCTCGTGTTGATCATATTCCCAAGGGACGGTTTTTAACTGTTCCGGATCATAATCAAGAGGGTGAAAGCTAAACTCGTATTCTTCCGAGAAGTAATCAGCTGTGAAAAAGCTGTTGCGCTCCGGAAAATAAGCTACATCATGCAGGGGAAAGGACAACTGGGTGGTATAGGGCTTGACCGGGATGTAACCCCGAAACGGCTTCACCGGTTTTGCCGTAACAACTTTTGCTTCACTTAAAATATCTTCGGCAAAATCAATCTCTTCGCCCCGGTAATTTCTATCTTCCATTTCTTGATCGTGATGCCATCCGCCGCGCTCATCATCATAACCAAAATAGAATTCGCGGCAATCGATTCTTAAGTAATTTAATCCTTCAACGCCTGCAATTTCCAGGTACGGCTTATGGGACATTTTTTCTTCTTCAATTGTAAAAAAAAGCATTTCATCTTCCGGGCCCATGCCAGAAGAAGGGTCAATCAGATCATTTTCTGCTGGTTCCCGCTCTTCCCCCTGCTCTTTACCGAGTTCGTTTTCCCCTGAGTTCGTCAAACCACCGGGTAAACTCACGCCTTTTTCAGCCAGCAGGTTTATGGCTACCAGCAAAACCAACACCGCGACTAAGGCCAGCAAAATACCGGCGCAGGCAATTAACCATTGTCTAAAATTATCCTTAAAATAACTCACCTGAATAAACCCTTCCGAAGAAACAATTATAAAGGCAGCTCCGTTTCGACTTCATCACCCAGTACTGGATCAGGTCCCAGCCTGCCAAACATGATCTTCTTCTTCATGAAAAAATTATCTCCTGCCAAAACATCACAATTATTTTAATATTGAAATGATAAAAAAGAGACAACTGCCCTGGTCAGTTTTCAGAAACGATGTTTCGGGAAACCGCAATCTAAAGATACGGAGCAATTTAGGGAAGCGGAACTGCAGGATATAC
>SLRT01000053.1 GCA_007130825.1 Syntrophomonadaceae bacterium
TCCCTTGTTGATCACTTCCTGGGGCTTGGCTCCCTCATCAACAAGTTTGCGGGTCAGCTCATCAACTTTCGCCGCATCACACTCAATAATGGCTCCCGCTAAAGCTTCATAATCTGCCATTTTCGTTCACTCCTTTCTTTATTATTTCTTTTGTTAAAGCAGGCGGCAAATTGCCGCCGGATGTAAAAACATCCGGCGGCCTTTTACCTTTGCTTCATCGAAACAAACTGAATCAAACATGTTTTGCCTTATCTCATTACTGTAAGACCCTCAAAGTGAAAGGGCCTGGTAAAAGATTCTACAGCTTGCCTTTTTCTTCCTTCAACTCCTGGATGGCGGCATCAATACGCGCCTTCTCCAGGGGCAGCGAGCCTTCCGCTCTTTCCTGGAACAGCGACTTCATCAGGCAGTAAAGCATCAGGAACATGATGATCATAAACGGGAACCCGCCGACAACCGAGGCTGTCTGCAGAGCTCCCAATCCGCCGGTAAAGAGCAGGATAGCGGCAATCGCTCCCTCAAGGACCCCCCAGGTAATGCGCAGATGAACAGGCGGGTTAGGATTACCGCCCGAGGTGAGCATACCGTTTACGTAGGTCCCGGAGTCAGAAGAGGTGATAAAGAATATAGCTACCGAGAAGCTGGCTGCTCCCACCAGCAGAGCGGAGGCCGGCATAAGCTCCAGCAGGGTAAAGAAGCCCATCGCCTCGTCTAATTCGACTGCTTCACCGATGCCGCCTGCACCAAAATGCTCAAAATACAGGGCAGCTCCGCCAAAGACTGCGAACCAGACCAGGCTGACCGCTACCGGAACCAGCAGCACGCCGGTAACAAAGTTGCGGATGGTGCGGCCGCGGGAAACACGGGCAATAAAGGTCCCGACAAAGGGCGCCCAGGCAATCCACCAGGCCCAGTAGAAGACGGTCCAGGCATTATACCATCCTTCGGCTCCTTCACCGGCCGCATCAAGGCCAAATGACATGTAGATTATATTTTGCAGGTAATCGCCGATACCATGGGTAAGGGTATTAAGGATGTAAAGAGTCGGCCCGAGGATAAATACCAGGGCCAGTAAAGCAATGGCGACGACGATATTGATCCGGCTTAACCACTTAATGCCGCGATCGATACCGGTATAGGTGGAAATAACCGCTGCGGCTGTGACCACGATGACGATAACCACCCAGAGGGTGTTGGTGCTCGGAATGCCGAACAAGAATTCCAGTCCGGCGCCAATCTGCATCGCCCCCAGGCCCAGAGAGGTGGCCAGACCAAACAGGGTAGCAAAAACCCCGATGACGTTGACCACAACACCCCAGCCTTTGTTAATATTTTCCTGGCCAAGGATCGGTTCCAGACAGGAGCTGAGCATCATCGGCAAGCCCCTGCGGTAAGAGAAATAGGCCAGCGAACCGGCCACTACAGCATAGATAGCCCAGGGATGTAAGCCCCAGTGGAAATATGAGTAGCGCATCGCCATGTGAACAGCGGCGGGAGTGCCCGCTTCGCCATAAGGCGGCCACATGTAGTGCCAGATCGGTTCCGATACTCCCCAGAAGAGGAGGCCGATACCCATCCCGCAGCTAAACAGCATGGCAAACCAGGTAAAATTGCCGTACTCCGGTGTTTCATCATCTTTGCCCAGCTTAATTTCGCCCACCGGGCTCAAGAGCAGGTAGACAATCATAATCAGGAAAATACTGGCCCCAAGGATGAAAGACCAGCCCCACTGTGTCACCAGGTAGTTAAAAACTACATCGGATGCCTCGCCAAAAGCTTCCGGCGCGACAATACCAAAAATCACGAAAACAAGCATGATAATAAGAGCAATCCAAAACGTCCTCTTGGCGTACATACTTCTTTCTTCTGGCGTTTGTTCCTTAACCACTTAAGAAACCTCCTTCAAAATAAGATTATTAGTGCGGGAAAAAAAGACATCACCTCATATCCCATTTATCAACCCCCTTTAGCAAGATCTTTACTAATCATCATCCAGAAGCACTTTCAGAAGCACTTTTTTTATTTTTGCTTTTTTAGTTTCAAAATTGAACATAGAATCGTTTTTATCAACAACGTAATGTCCATAAGTGCTTTATTATAATAATGCAATATTCGTGCCATATCACCAGATATTAAAAATAACCTTTAAAGCCTATTATTGCTGAATAAAAAAAGATGCTCTTACTTTTTAATAAAGCACCTTTTTCTCATAATTACAATTTAATCATTCCCTGAACGCTATAAATACTGCTATAAAGGCAAATATCAACTCTTTATCATAATGAGAATTTTTCTCATATCAAGAAACAATTTCTTCTATCCTTTTTAGTTTCCGGTACAGAGTAGCCCTGCTTATACCAAGCGCTGCTGCAGCCATTTCTTTTCCCCAGGTAGTATTACCGTACTTTTGCAAAGCTGCTTTTATGGCTTTTTGTTCAAGAGAAGGTATGTCTTCAACTCCTAGTGCGTCCCTACTAATAAAATACCTGGTAATTTTTTCTGGCAAACTTTCCCGGGTTATTTTAGAACTCGCTTCAATATTAATCGCATATTCAATAGCATTTTCCAATTCGCGTACATTACCGGGCCACGGATAAGCGAGTAAAGCTTCCCGGGCGCCCTCTTCGAACCCGCTTATTTTTTTGTTAAGGCGCACGGAATAGTGATCGAGAAAATGATGCATCAGCAGTAATATATCGTCCTTACGGTTGCGCAATACCGGCAGAGTAAATGGGATAACATTAATGCGGTAAAAAAGATCTTCCCGGAATTTACCCTCCGCGATCAGTTCTTCAAGATCCCTGTTGGTAGCGGCAATAATGCGCACGTCAACATCGCGAAATGAAACACCGCCAATGCGGGCGATACTCTTGTTTTCAATTACGTGCAGCAGTTTTACCTGGAAGTCAAGCGGCATATCGCCGATTTCATCAAGAAAAATAGTCCCCCCGTGAGCAAGCTCAAATTTTCCCGGTTTTCCTCCCTTACGGGCTCCGGTGAAAGCGCCCTCCTCATAACCAAAGAGTTCTGATTCAAGCAATGGGGCCGGTATGGCCGCACAGCTGATGGAAACGAAAGAGTTTTTCCGGCGGGGGCTTTCTTCGTGGATCGCCCGCGCAAATATACTTTTCCCGGTTCCCGTTTCACCGCGGATAAGAACTGTCGAATCAGTTGAAGCAATTAACTTCATTTTTTCCTTTATTTCGTCTATTTCTGTGCTGGTCCCGATTATCCCGGAAAAAGTACATTTTTTCTTTTCTTTCATTATCCGGGTAGCCATTTCTTCAACCTCTTCTTTGCGGCGAAAAGAAAGCACAGCTCCGGAAACACGATCTTCTTCATACATCAGGGTAACATTATAAAAAAGATACAGGGTTTCATTATCAGGACCGGTGTAACTGGCTTCATTGACATAGTAGAGGTTGTTGTCGTTACTTTTGTGATCATTGAGCACATCTTCCACCTTAAAGTCCGGGAAAAGGTTATTGATATGACTGCCGCTTTTGTTTTTTTGGCTCAGATTTAATAAATTTTCCGCAGCGCGGTTAATATTTGTAATCTTGCCCTGGTTGTTTATAGCGATAACCCCTTCATAAATCGAATCGATTACATCTTTGAATTGATTCATCAGGCTGGTAACTTTTGATTCCATTTTCTTTTCATTCAACGAGATTAAAATGATGTTACAAAGTTTACTTAAAAAATCCTGCATTTTTTCATAGTGGTTAAGCAGTTTGCGGCGGTGCTGCTCGGTAAGGGCAAGCAGGGAAATCGTCCCGATTTTATTTTCACCAAACACAATGGGGCGCATCACAAAGGCTAAAACATCACATTTTTCCGAATATTCACAGTCAGCACAGCAAACTGCATGCCTGGTATTTTCTACAAAAATAGACTCCTCATTTGTGGAAGATAATATTTTATGGGTCATGCATCCTTCATCATAAAAAGCGCCGACCTCTTTTTCGAAATAACCGCTTCCGGCGATAACTTCCAAATCACTGCTGATTATGCCGATTTCGATATTAACAACACCGGCGAAAGCGCTTGTGACCTGCTGTAAAAAACTTTGAATTCTTTTCAATTCCTTCAACTGATCCACGCCACCTTTATCGACTGTTCAACATGTTCACGCTAAATACGGATCACTTCGTTCCCACAGTGCTTGATAAACTTTTCAAAATCCTGGTAAGAAAGGTTGACGGTAGCTGTATTGACGTTGGGATGAAAATTAACAGATCCTTTTTTCTGCAAATCCTTATCAATAACCAGGGTCACCGCTTTATTCTGATCATTGATCAGCCCGAAGGGAGAAACAGCCCCGGTTTCGAGACCCAGGTGTTCATTTAAACGCCTTTCGGAAGCAAAGCTTAATTTGCCGGCAGCCAGTTTTCCAGAAAGATCTTTCAAATCTACAGATTTTGATTGCTCCAAAACAACCAGGTAATGACGGTTACCTTTATTATTTCGCAGGAAAAGGTTTTTAGAATGGACACCTTCGATATCCTGCCAGTATTTACTCGCTTCTTCAACGGTATAGACCGGCGGATGTTCGTAACGCTTATATTTTATCTCCAGTGTATCCATGGTATCATATACTTTTTGCTCGATTTCTGAAATCAATTTAATAATCCCCTTTCATATTATAATGGCCTGCACTGCTAAAGACGGTTTTGCAGGATTTTTGCAAATATATGTAATTTAAACTACCATGGTTTGCTTTTTATGTCAAACTCAACTTTAACGCCCCGCCAATCAGCCTTTTCAAGCCCTGAATGTTCAGCTAATATCTTCTTGAACCCGATACGGGCCCTCTCCAAAAAACCAGAATCCTGTTTTTGCTTTGCCCTGCACAGGCACTAACCGGCCGTATCCGTGCCGGCGGTCGAGAAACCAGCCACCGGTATATCTTTCTCCTACTAAAGGTGTATAAGTTCCGTAACCATGTTGAAAACCTTTCCACCATCGACCGCTGTAACTGCTTCCCCCGGGCCAGGTGCGAATACCCCAGCCTTGAAATTTTCCAGCAACAAAATCGCCTTCATATTCACCGCCAGTGGGAAAAACGCAGTGACCACGTCCATACATGCGACCTTCTTTCCAACTTCCCCGCCATACTGTACCATCTGCTTGTTCGAGGCAGCCATCACCGTGACGCACTCCATTTTTATAACTGCCTTCATAGCGACTGCCTTTAGCGTCCCTGTACAGGCCATACCCATCCATCATATCTGCAAACCACTGTCCATCGTATTCAGAACCGTCCGGCCAGTTCTGGATTCCTCGGCCATGTTTTTTCCCGTCCTGAAACTCGCCTTTGTAATTGATATCGTTTTTATAGGTTACGCTTCCCTTACCGTTTGGCCGACCGTTTTTCAGCTCACCGCTGTAGGCCGAGCCGTCGGCAAAGTAGAAAATGCCGTCGTCGACAGGTTTACCCCCGACAAACATGCCCACATAACAGGAACCGTCCGGATAATTGATCTTTCCTTCACCATGGGGCAAGCTGTTTTTGCTTTCTCCGCTATATTTTGATCCATCGGGAAAATAGCATAATCCAAGTCCAACATTTTCCCCGTGATCGTATTTACCGCTGAATTGCGTTCCATCAGGAAAATATACAGTTCCCCTGCCGTGCGGCAAACCGTTCTGTAATTTACCCCGGTATTTTGCTCCATCAGAAAAAAAGAAGCATCCCTTATCAGCAAAGCGCCCCTTTTTAAACAACCCTTCGTAACAGGAACCATCGGGGAA